>JAVRKN010000036.1:8717-11722 GCA_031962405.1 Athalassotoga sp.
TCCCTGTATTTGCCATATGCCATTGGCTATAGGCTATACGCTGTTTTGTGATCGGCTCCGACATGTGCCCCCTCGGAAGCTGGTCCTCACTTCGTTGCGGAGGCTTCCTCACGGGCATCATGTCCTCCGCCTTACCGATCACTAATCCCTAATGTCTAATCTCTAATGCCTAATCTCTAATCTCTATTCCCTGTCTTTGCTATATGCTATACGCCATTGACTATATGCCATGTGCTGTTTTGTGTTGGTCCAGCATATGCCCCGTCGAAATCTGGTCCTCGCTGACGCTGCGGAGGATTTCTCTGGGGCATTATGCTCTCCGCCATTATCACTCACTAATCCCTAATCTCTAATGTCTAATCCCTAATATCTGTTCACTGATCACGCGTTACGCGTCACTGCTTTTGGGCTCTGGCAGGTACCCTCTCGATGTCTGGTCCTCGCTGACGCTGCGGAGGTCATCTCGAGGGTATCCTGCCCTTCGCCAAGTTACCTCTCACTAATCCCTAATCTCTAATCCCTAATCTCTATTTGCCATACGCCATGCTCTGTTTTTGTTGTATTGTCGAACTTGACTTAAGCCTTACAAACATGCTATTCTTCTTATAGAAAATAATTTTCTATAAAGGAGGGTATTTGAATGAAAATCGCGATTTTGCTGATTTTGTTGGCTATAATCGGAATTTTAGCCTTTGGAAAGTTAACCGTAATCACTACCATTCCACCGTTAGGTTACATGGTCTCAACCGTTGGTGGAAGTGCTGTTGATGTAAGTGTGCTTGAAAAGCCAGGCGATAATCCACACAATTTCAACCTTACGCCACAACAGGCCGTGAGTATTTCAAAAGCGAATGTCTTTGTTGAACTTGGCCTTGAAGAGGATCAATGGATAGGCGAAAGGGTAGAAGCGATAAACCCTTCGTTAAAGGTTGTAGATGCCACTCAGTATCTCTCTCAATTTTTAATAGGTGAAAGTGGGGCGTACAATCCTCATGTCTGGCTTGATGTAAAACTCTACGAGATGATGACCATCAACATTTACGATGCCCTCGTTAAAATTGATCCAAAGGATCAGGAAATTTTTTCCGCAAATTTCTGTAAGTTCATCTTATCGCTCGATCAACTCAACGAACAAATAACGACCAAACTTGATTCCGTGAAGGGGAAACCTTTTATAGCCCAACATCCAGCCTGGGATTATTTTGCCCGTGCATACGGACTTGGAACGGAATATTCTCTTGAAAATGACGCTGGCCAATCGATAGGACCCAAGGATTACCAAAAAATCATAGAAACAATGAAAAAATACGGTATAAATTCTATAATAGGAGATCCCGTCACTCCTTCGAAAATTGCGGATCAGTTGGCCAGTCAAACTGGTGCGAAGATAATAAACATAAATCCAATCTTCATTTTCAACTATTTTGATCTTATGAACGCGATAACCAACGGATTTTTAGAGGCTTTGAAATGATAGAAATAGATGATTTGAGCGTTAAATATGATGATGTTGAGGTACTTTCAAACCTTTCGTTAACACTCGAAGATGCCAAGTTTCATGCCATCATGGGGCCTAATGGAGGAGGCAAGACTACCTTTATAAAAGCGCTCGTCGGCCTTTTGCCTTACGAGGGAAAGATCAAGATAGATGGAATGGATCACAAACAATACCTAAAAAGAAATTCAATAGGTTATCTCGCCCAAAGGGGATCACAATTTTCTTCATTTCCGATAACGGCTCTCGAGGTTGTCGAGATGGGGAGGTATAGATTCAAAGAACCTAAAAAATTGAGAAAGCAGAGGGCCTTTGAATTTCTCAAAACTTTAGAGATGGAGAAATTCGCAGACAAAAACATAGAGGAATTGAGCGGCGGTCAACAACAGAGGGTGCTCATGGCAAGGTCTCTTGCGACGGAAGCAAAGATTCTCGTATTGGATGAACCCTTAACTGGCATGGATCCAAAGGCACAATCGCTGTTTTACGAGATGATAAAACGCATAAAAGATCAATTCAAATTGACTATCATAATGTCAAGTCACGATGTGGGATTTATCTCTGAGTATGCTGACAGCATAGTGTGCATCAACAGAGAACTTGTGCCTCACGACAAATCGGCAAAAGTTTTGAGTTGTACTGAAATATTTGAACTTTACGGTCCGAAAATCGGGATGGTGGAACATCATCATCTTAACTCGGAGAAAGACGATGTTTGATTTCTTTGGCCTTTTTTTCGTACAAAGAGCCCTTATAATAGGAACGATCATCGCCATCGTTGGAGGGATGATCGGACCTTTTATATTTTACAAGAAGATGGCTTTTATGGGCGTTGGCATCGCTCACGGCACATTTGCTGGCATAGCACTTGGAATATTGATAGGAGTTTCTCCTTTACCAGTTGCCATAATTTTTGCCATAGGATTGGGCATATTCATCGGTTTTATAAGCAAGACTGGCAAGATATCCGAAGACGTTTCGATAGGGATACTTTTTTCCTTCGCGATGGGGCTTGGAATCTTTTTGATAAGCATCTCTCCTGGTTATCACACTGATATAATGGGTTATCTTTTTGGAGACATCCTTGCCATCTCAAATTACGATATGTATCTTGCAATCATCGTTTTAATACTCGTCTCTCTATGGTACGTTATAAGATCGCGCCAGATGAAATACATGACCTTCGATGAGGATTTTGCAAAGATATCTGGTGTGCCTGTCAACATAGATTACTACATTTTCATAGCCTTGATCTCGCTTGTGATAGTCACCATAGTCAATTTTGTCGGAGTCATTCTGGCAAGTTCAATTATAATAGCGCCCGCCGCCTCTTCAAAATTTGTCGCCAAAAAGTTTTACGCAATGGTCATTTTATCGGTGATATTCGGAGAAATAGCCATATTTTCTGGCATAACTTTCTCTTACAATTTGAATATATCTTCCGGACCTTCCATAGTCTTCTTCACAACCTTTATCTTCATTTTAAGCCTTGCCTTCAGCAAAATAAAGC
>JAVRKN010000037.1:0-11654 GCA_031962405.1 Athalassotoga sp.
GTCTTGTTATGGGATTGGGCGCTCTGGGGCCAGCACTGGGGGAGGGAAACATAGGAAGTAAAGCCATGGAAGCAATGGCAAGGCAGCCTGAAATGGTTGGAACCATAACAACAAGGATGATTCTTGCAGACGCAATAACAGAAACAACTGGTCTTTACGCATTGCTTGTCGCTTTCATGATTCTGTTGTTTTAGGAGTCAGACATGTCAGGAATTTTTTTGAACTTTAACGGTACTTCCATTCTTCAACTGATGAGTTTTTTCATACTCATGTATTTCCTGGTGAAATTGCTTTATAAGCCTTTTCTTGCGATGTTAGACAAAAGACGGGAAGAAGTTAAAAGTGAATACGATAAAGCCTCCAAAGAATTGGAAGAAGCCGAAAAAGCGAGAAAAATGGCCCAGGAAGAACTGAACAAAATAAGAAAACACGTTGCCGATTACGAAGAAGAATCCAAGAAAAGAATTCTCGAATATGAAGTAAAAGAGAAGGCGCGCGTTAATGCTGAAATCGATGAGATGTTAAAGACGGCAAGAAAAGAAATCGAAGAAGAAAAATTAAAAGCCGAAAAAAATCTTGAGACGCGCATTTTTGCTCTTGCCGTTGCACTTGCGTCTAAAATTATTCAACAAGAGATAGACGAAAAATCAAAAAGAGAATTTCTCAAAAAACAAATTTCAAGGATCGAATTAGACAAATGAAATCGAATGGATCTGTGATTTACAAATATGCAATCGTGTTGAACAAAATTCAAAATTCTAAATTAATTACTGCCATCGATTTTCTGGTTAACTTAAAGGACGAGAGAATAACAAATTTTTTCTCCGATCCAACGATATCCCCCCGGGAAAAATCAGATGTTATCTCAGATGTTTTTAAACTCGATGCAAGATCAAAGAATTTCATCGAAATTGTCTTTAGGCACAAAAGATTTAAAATTTTACGCAACATAAAGGAGATGGCAGAAAAAATTTCGATGAGGGAGAAAGGATTAGAAAGAGTACTTGTAAGAAGCGCAATTCCTTTAAACGAATCGGACGAAAAGATCATAAAGGATGCCATAAAAAGCGTAAGAAAAATAGAACCTCTTTTGATCGTCAAAGTAGATCCAACACTTCTTGCCGGAATCGTTATAGACTTTGAAGACTCGATAATAGATTTAAGCGCTTCAGGTATGTTAAAGAAGGCAGTGTCTTTTATCTCTGGAGGTTGATTGTGTGCAAATAAATCCCGATGAAATTTCAAAGATATTACTTGAAAAAATAGAGAATTTTGAAAGCATTCCAAATTTGAAAGAAGTTGGACGCGTCATCCAGGTCGGAGATGGGATAGCACGCGTTTACGGACTTGAAAATGCGATGTTCAACGAAGTTGTACGATTTGAAAATGGGGAGCAAGGTCTTGTCATGAGCCTTGATCATGATAACGTTGGAATTGTAATACTTGGAGAGTATAAGAACATAAAAGAAGGAGAGTTTGTTGAAAGAACTGGAAAGATCGCTGAAGTTCCGGTGGGAAATGAAATAATAGGACGGGTCATAGATCCTTTAGGTAACCCACTGGATGGAGGACCCAAGATAAATTCTAAAAAATTGAGGCCCATAGAAAATAAAGCCGTGGGCGTAATAGATAGACAGCCTGTCAACGTTCCACTCCAAACCGGCATAAAAGCAATAGATGCCTTGGTCCCAATAGGAAGAGGACAGAGAGAATTGATAATAGGAGACAGGCAAACTGGAAAAACAACTTTGGCAATTGACACGATAATAAATCAAAAAGATCAAAATGTGTTGTGTATATACGTTGCAATAGGTCAAAAAGGTTCTGAAATTGCTAAAACGGTAGAAACGTTAAAGAGACACGGGGCAATGTCTTACACAAGCGTAGTGGCATCATTTGCAAGCGATCCTGCATCTTTGCAGTATATAGCACCTTACGTTGGAGCAGCGATTGCAGAAGAATGGATGTTTTCCGGTAAAGACACCCTTATCGTTTACGACGACCTTAGCAAACATGCCGTATCTTACAGGGAAATAGCACTGCTTTTGAGAAGGCCACCTGGCAGAGAGGCATATCCCGGAGACATATTTTACACGCATTCAAGATTACTTGAGAGAGCGGCAAGATTGAGCGATGAACTTGGCGGCGGATCAATGACGGCCTTACCGATAATAGAAACGCAAGCAAATGATGTGAGTGCGTACATACCAACTAACGTTATATCCATAACTGATGGTCAGATATACCTTGAACCATCTCTTTTCTATGCTGGATTTAGACCAGCCATAAATGTTGGGCTCTCGGTCTCGCGCGTTGGAGGAGCCGCTCAAACAAAGGCAATAAAAAAAGTTGCTGGAAATCTGAGAATAACGCTTGCACAGTACAGAGAACTTGAGACCTTTACTCAATTTTCGACAGAACTCGATCCTGCCACGCAATCTCAAATAAGAAGAGGACAACGTTTAATGGAACTGCTTAAGCAAAAACAACATTCGACGATGTCATTTGAAGAGGAAACAATCGTGCTTTACGCTGGCGTTAAAGGATACGTTGATGATTTACAAATTTCAGAAATCAAAGAATTCGAAAGCGCACTTTTGAACAGTGCGAGGAAATCAGAAAATCGTATACTTGAGAAAATTGCAAGGGAAAGAGACATAAGTACCGATGTTGAGAAAGAATTAAAAGCATTTTTGGAAGATTTCAAAAAAGATTTTGGAGGAAGCAAATGAGCCGTGGCGCACAACTGTCAATAAAGAAAAAGATAGGATCTGTTAAGTCAACAATGCATATGACGAGAGCAATGGAAATGGTTGCAACTGCAAGGCTCAACTGGCTTAAACGTAATCTTAAGAATTTTTACGAATACGAAAGAGAACTTTCTTCAGCCTTTGAGAGAATTATCAACTCCATTGATGATGTTGACGAGATTAAAAATTTTATTTGGAGAACTCCTTCAAAGGTTTTGATCGTTGTCATAACGGGTGATATGGGATTGTGTGGTTCCTACAACGATGATATCATCGATTTTGCCTATGAAAGAGAAAGATCACTTGGTAAAAATTTCGATTCTTTTTACGTCATAGGCCTTAAAGCAATCAAAAAAATGAACTTTGATAAAAAAAAGATCTTTTATGCGGTTAATGAAATGTATTCGAAACCTTTTTACGATGATGCGCAAAGCCTTTCAAATGAACTTTTGAGGATTCAAAAAGAAAATGATCTTGATAGCATTGAAATAATACATGGATATCCCAAAACTTCTTTGATCCAAAGTGTCAAAAATGATCTTTTCTTTCCAATCAAAATAGACAAAGGCAATAAAAAGAATCTTTACGATTTTGAGCCATCTCCTAAAGAAATGATTGAACTCGTGATGCCACAGTATTTCGGTTCTAAAATGTACAGAATTTTGCTTGAATCGAGAATATCTGAGCAAAACGCCCGTCAAAATGCGATGAGAAATGCCACCGAAAACGCAAAAAATCTCATAGAAGATCTCACTTTGAAGTACAACAAAATACGCCAATCTTACATAACGCAAGAAGTCATAGAAGTTACGAATAGTTCAGAAAGCCTAAAAGGGGAGGAATAAATGGCGACTGGAAGAGTTGTTGGAATCGTAGGACCAATTGTTGACGTTAAATTTTCATCAGACAGCATTCCAAAAATACACAATGCTTTGAAGGGAAGAATAGGCGATAGAAATATAATGATGGAAGTAGAACAAATCTTAGGTGACGACGAGGTAAGATGCATCGCACTTGATTCAACAGATGGTTTAAGCAGAGGCATGGAGTTAGAGGATACGGGAAATCCCATCATGGTACCCGTCGGAAATGAAAATATGGGAAGAATTTTTAATTTGATGGGAGAGCCCATAGATAAAAAGGGAGAGGTCAAATGCAAAGAGAGATGGCCCATTCATAGAGAGCCTCCAACCCTTGAAGAGCAAAACACAAAGACGGAGATCCTTGAAACTGGGATAAAGGCCGTCGATCTAATAGCGCCATTCCCAAAGGGCGGAAAGATAGGCTTTTTTGGAGGGGCTGGCGTTGGGAAAACGGTACTTGTCATGGAAATGATAAGGAACATAGCGATAGAACATGGTGGATTTTCAATTTTCGCCGGTGTTGGTGAAAGAACAAGAGAAGGCAACGAACTTTGGAAGGAAATGATCGAAAGTGGGGTCATCGATAACACAATTCTCGTCTTTGGTCAGATGAATGAGCCACCAGGTGCAAGGTTCAGGGTGGCTTTGAGCGCTTTGACGATGGCCGAATACTTTCGAGATGTTCAAAATAAAGATGTCCTTTTGTTCATAGACAACATTTTCAGATTTGTTCAAGCCGGATCTGAAGTATCGGCTCTTCTTGGAAGAATGCCATCTGCCGTTGGGTATCAACCGACACTATCGACTGATATAGGAGAACTTGAAGAGCGTATAACTTCAACGAAAAATGGTTCTATAACCTCAATTCAAGCCATATATGTGCCAGCAGATGACATAACCGATCCCGCTCCGGCAACAACTTTCACGCACCTCGATGCGACTATAGTGCTTTCGCGTCAAATTGCAGAACTTGGTCTTTATCCAGCGATAGATCCGCTGGAATCAAATTCCAAATTGCTCGACCCTTCAATCATAGGCGAAGAACACTACAACGTGGCAAGAGAAGTTCAAAGAGTCTTACAAAGATACAAGGATCTTCAAGATATAATAGCCATACTGGGCATGGACGAACTTTCGGAAGAAGATCGTTTAACAGTTCGAAGGGCTAGAAAAATTCAACGTTTTTTGAGCCAACCACTTTTTGTTGCCGAACACTTCAACGGCATAAAGGGTGAATATGTACCAATAGCGGAAAATGTCAAAGGCTTTAAAGAAATTTTGGAAGGCAAATACGATGATCTTCCAGAACAAGCCTTTTTGATGGTCGGAACCATAGATCAGGCCATTCAAAAATCTAAAACTTTAAGTGGAGTATGAAATGTTTAGATTGAAAATCGTAACACCGGAAAAAAAACTCTTTGATGGATTTGTGAAATTCGTTGAATTCAGGACTGTCAGAGGGGCAATGGGCACTTTGCAAAATAGACTTCCACTTTTTGTGGCTCTTGATATCTCGGAATTCGAGATTGAAGATGAAAATGGACAAAAGATCACTTTTGCCGTCCACGGTGGGATTGGGGAATTTTCAAACAACACTTTTACAGTCTTATCCGACGCTGCTGAGAGCATTGAAGAAATCGATGCAGAGAGGGCAAGAAAATCTCTTGAAAGAGCCAGAGCAGACATTGAGGACGTTGAAAACATAATGAAAAGAAGAGAACTTGAAGTGAGAATTCAAAAGGCGCTTTTAAGGCTTAAAATTTCTCAAAAGAAGGAGAGGCGATCGGATTGAAAATTGCCATTCTTACAGGTGGTGGAGATTGTCCAGGATTGAATGCCGTCATAAGAGGCATAGTAAAGGCAAAGAGAAGCGAGGATACCGTTATTGGATTTAAAAGAGGGTGGGAAGGCGCCATTAAAGACGATTACGTCAATCTCAGCGAAGATGACGTGGAAGGAATTCACCTTTTGGGTGGAACGATTCTTGGAACTTCGCGCGCCAATCCATTCAGCATCCCAGATGGTTCAAAAAAAGTGATCGACAATTTTGAAAAGGAAAAAATAGACGCGCTTATAGCCATAGGAGGAGATGATACTCTTAGCGTTGCCACAAAGTTCGCGGGAATGGGATTGAAAATCGTTGGAGTGCCTAAAACCATAGACAACGATGTTTCAAACACGGACTACACCTTTGGCTTTCACACGGCTGTCAACGTTGGCGCTGACGCAATAGATAGGCTTCAGTCAACTGCCAAGTCACATGGGCGTATAATGTTAGTTGAACTCATGGGAAGAGACGCTGGATGGATAACACTCGAGGCTGGTTTGGCAGCGGGAGCACATCTCATATTGATACCGGAATTTCCAAGGACAATTGATGAGATAATTGATATACTCGTGAAGCGCATGAAGATCAAAGAATATGCCGTTGTGGCAGTTGCAGAAGGGTTTAAGCCAACAGATCTTGAGAATGTCGTGGGCGACAAATCGACAATAGATCCATTTGGACACATTAAACTTGGAGGCATAGCCCATTATTTGGCCGAAGTCATAGAGCAAAGGACCGGCTATGAGACGCGTTCCGTGGTGCTTGGCCATTTGTTGAGAGGTGGGACGCCAACGGCTTTTGACAGGATCTTGGGTACACGCTATGGAGTCGAGGCCATGAGGCTCGTTCAAAAGGGCGATTTTGGACGGATGGTCGCCTTAAGTGGGAACAACATAATTTCGATCCCAATAGAATACGGGGTCACAACGAAGAAACTCGTTCCGTTTGATTACTATAAACTTGCGGAGATGTTTTTTGGATGAGAGGAGAACATCCTTACGTTAGATGGGCAATAAAAGTTATAGAGGCAAAAATAAGAGATGGTGTATTTCTTGAACCAGATCCGAAGACTTTGCCTCCAGAACTTTTTCAAAAAAAAGCCGGTGCCTTTGTAACTTTACACACGCTTGATGGAGAGTTAAGGGGCTGTATAGGCACCTTTTTGCCAACGACCGAAGATCTCGCACACGAGATAGCGCAAAATGCCATTTCAGCAGCCTTAGAAGATCCAAGATTCCCACCTGTAAGTGCTGAAGAACTTGATGAGATAGCCGTAAGCGTTGACGTGCTTTCCACACCTGAAGAGGTAAAGAGCGAAAAAGCACTCGATCCCAAAAAATATGGTATTATTGTCGAAAGTGGTTGGAGAAGAGGGCTTTTACTTCCGGATCTTGAAGGAGTTAACACGGTTGAGGAGCAAATAAGAATAGCGATGGCAAAGGCTGGAATAAAAAGATATGATAAAATATATCGATTCACGGTTGAAAGATATCATTGAACGGGGGTAAGACCATGGAAGTTAAACAAGCGGAAGAGTTATCAAAGATGCTTTCCACGTTGGATGGGGTCATGAAAGCGAAGGTAATACTCGATCCAGAAAGCGGCGAACTCACAGAAGTTCATATCTTGGCTTATGGAGATAAGAACCCGAAGCAAATCGTGAGAGACGTTGAAACGGCCATACTTACCATTTCTGGGGAAAGAATTGACAGAAGGATAATAAGCATAGCACAAATTGGCGGCGAAGGCCCGGAAGAAGGCAATTCGTCTGTTTTTAAAGTTCAGTCCGCTGGACTTTCGGAAGACGGAACAGAAATAGAGATAAGTGTGGGAATAACCATGGGTGTTACCTCTCAGGATTCAAAGAAGCGTGGAATAAAATCTTTCAAAAATGTTTTGAAATTATCTGCAGAAGCAACTATGGAAGCGATGGAAAAAGTTGCAGAATCTAAATTGAAATTTTCACTTGATGAGATAAGAGAAGTTACGATCGAAGATAGAAAGTTTTTCATAGGCATAATGACCGTTATTTCTAATTTGGGCATGACAAAAGAAGTTGTTTTTGCGGGTAAAATTGAGTTTAACTCGGTCAAAGATGTTTCAGAGGCGATAATCGAGAAGATAAATTCTTCCGGTTTGAAGTTTTGAGGAAGGTGGTTTGATTGTCAAAGGTTTATGTTATTACATCCGGAAAGGGTGGAGTGGGAAAGACAACGCTGACGGCTAATTTGGGCACTATAATGGCCTCTAAGGGAGACAGAGTTGTCCTCATAGATGCGGATATAGGAATGAAAAACTTAGATGTGGTAATGGGACTTGAAAATAGAATAGTTTACACGAGTATGGATGTTGTAAACGGAAAAGTGGATGTCTTCGATGCACTTGTAAGGCACAAACAACTCAAAAATTTAAGCATCCTGCCTGCTTCTCAAGTTGCCACAAAAGAGATGATCTCTCCAGATGATATGAAAAAAATAGTTTCGCAAATTTCAGAGAAATTCGATTACATACTCATCGATTGCCCTGCTGGCATAGAAAGGGGTTTTAGGAATGCCGTTGCGCCCGCTGAAGAGGCCATTGTCGTCACGACACCAGAATTGCCGGCAATAACAGACGCAGATAGAGTCATAGGCCTTCTTGAAAATATGAATTTTGACGATTCAAAGATTCATCTTATAATCAACAGATTTAAGCCCCACATGGTAAGACATGGTGATATGCTTACAATCGAAGATATAAAATCGGCTCTATCGATAGACATAATAGGAATTGTTCCAGATTCAGAAGATGTCATAGTTGCAACAAATAAGGGAATACCGCTTGCCTTAATGGATGGAAAAGACAGAATGGGAAAGATACTGGAAGGAATCGTCTTAAGGCTTAAGGGAGAAGAAGTTCCAATCCCAACCCTTGAAGAACTCGAAGAAAAGCAAAGTTGGTGGAGAAATTTCAGAAATCTTTTCAGGCGAGATTGAGGAGATGATCTAAATGGGATTTTTTGACTTCTTTAGAAAGAAAAAAGACGATTCCAAAGATTCCGCAAGAGAATCGGCAAAAGAGAGACTCGACACGCTGGTGGGCAATGGACGGCGATTTGTTTACCGCATAGATGAATTTGAAAACAAAGAAGATCTCGAAAAAAAGACCGAAGAGATAAAAAGGAAGATCCAGCAAGAGGCTTCTGAACTCTTTAAAACAGATGCTGACAAGATCAAAATCGTTGTCGAAGAACATAACGGTTATGTCATAATTATAACGAATATAAACTTTGAATGAAATGCGATACATAAGAATCAAAAGTTCAAAGCATTTTGAATTCATCGATTTAACCGAAAATGTCCAAAAGATCGTCTCTGAAGAGAAAATAAAAACAGGGGTGTGTCTCGTTTACGTGCCTCACACAACCGCAGCCATAACTATAAATGAGAATGCCGACCCGGACGTGAAGGAGGATATTCTCGCTTTTATTCAAAAACTTGTTCCGTGGAATGGAAATTATTTACACGCTGAAGGAAATTCAGCCGCGCACATTTTATCGACGATCATAGGTGTTTCTGTTACGATCCCTGTTTCAGACGGCAAGTTATCTCTTGGAAGATGGCAAGGAATATACTTTTGCGAATTTGATGGTCCAAGAGAAAGAAGTGTTTATGTTACCTTTACGGAGGTGAAATGATGAAAAGATACCTTTTTACGATCATTTTTCTCGTCGTGCCAATTTTGACCTTTGCTTCTTCACCGCTTTCTTTTCCTTATGGGTCAGTTATGAATTTTAACCCTTCTTATATGGTTTATAACACCAAATGGTCGGCATCTTACGAAACTTATTTCAACGAATCTAAGATGGACTTTGCCATCTTTCAACCTTTCGAGAATGGCTTCGCGGGAAAATTGGGATTTTACACCGATGGGGCAACAAGCGGGATAGCATATTCTGTTGCAGCAAGATCTGGCAACACCAACATCGGATCTGATTTTCTAATTTCTACTTACGGAACAAATCTTTCTGTGAATCTGGGGGCTGGCATAGTCCAAAGAATTTCGCAAAATCTTGATTTATCTGTCAGGATGCCCGATATCTTAACGTATACTTACAACAAAGGCATAAATACTTCTAATTTTTCCAATTTTGAAATTGGTGTGAACTTTCCTTACGATTACTGGTCGGCTGGTGCATTTTTGTCGATCAGTCAATTCGTCAGTGGAGGCATATGGGGAAGTTTATCAGCCTTTAACATTCAAGCGTTAGCCAGAATTCAAGGCGGTTATATTCCATCCACGCCTTCTGTAACTCAAAATATTTTTGATTTCAACCTTCAGGGCTCTATTGGGTCGATGAGTTTTGCTTACCTTTACGAATACGAGTGGGGAAACACAAAAAATCAAGAAAATGGATTTAGGATATCGGTTCAATGGTGATTTGAATGATCGATAAAGTTAAAATACACGTTGCCGCAGGTAATGGCGGAAATGGCATTGTGAGTTTTAGAAGAGAAAAATTCATACCAAAAGGTGGACCTGATGGTGGAGATGGTGGCAACGGTGGAAATGTCATAGTGGAAGCAAGTGGCTTTATGAGTACTTTGAGTGATTTTAAGTACAAAAAGCACTTTCGAGCCCAATCCGGTGAAAGAGGAATGAGTTCGAACATGACGGGTAAATCTGGCGAAGATTTGATCATAAAAGTACCCGTAGGAACGATTTTAAAAATAGACGGTAAAATAATCGCAGATCTTAACGAAGAAGGAAAGAGAATTGTGGTTGCAAAGGGTGGAAAAGGCGGAAGAGGAAATTCGCATTTTGCAACTTCGACGCGTCAGGCCCCCACAATTGCCGAAAATGGCGAATTGGGAGAAGAGCACGATGTAGAACTTGAATTAAAATTGCTTGCAGACGTAAGTTTGGTGGGATTACCAAATGTTGGAAAGTCCTCCTTAATTTCGGTCATGACAAATGCGCACCCTAAAATTGCCGATTATCCATTTACCACACTCGAGCCAGTACTTGGTAAAGTGGAAATGGAACATGGAATTTCTTACGTTGTTGCAGATATTCCTGGACTCATAGAAGGAGCACATGAAGGAAAAGGACTTGGTGATGAATTTTTAAAACACGCTGAGCGTACCCGCGTTGTTGCTCATGTACTTGATTCCACAAGCGAAGATGTACTCAAAGATTACGAACAGATAAGAAAAGAAATGGTACTTTACAGTCACGATTTTGAAAAGAGGACGGAAATAATAGTTTTAAACAAATCTGATTTAGTTGATGAACAAAAGATCTCCAAAATTTTACCACTCTTTCCCAACAGAAAAGTTTTCGTCGTTTCTGCCCTTACAAGAAGCGGGATTGAAAATCTTAAAAGAGCGCTTTATTACGAAATTCAAAAGGCACCTCCAGTTGAATTCAAAATTGACGAGATCGCCGTTTCGAATGAGGAAGAATCTTCAATTATCATTGAAAAAGTAGAAGAATCATTTTTTGTGAAAGGCAAGACAATAGAAAAATTGTCGAGGAAGTACCAATTGAATCAACCAGATGGAATGGAAATGTTCATGAAAAAATTAGACGAATTGGGCCTTGAAAAGCAACTCGTTAAATTGGGCATCAAAGAAGGAGACACCGTTGTGATAAACGATATGGAGTTTGAGTATCACAGATGATAGGAATTTACGGTGGCACTTTTGATCCCATCCACAACGGTCATTTGATAATCGCAGTTGAGATTCTCAACGCTGCACCCCTTGAAAAGGTAATAGTGGTACCCACAAGAACGCCACCTCACAAAGATGGAAAAGTATTTGCAAATTTTGAGAGGCGTTTCAATTGGACTAAAATGGCATTCCAAGGTGTGGAAAGAATCGAAGTCTCTGACTTTGAAAACAAGCCGGAAGCATCTTACACAATAGATACGATAAAGCACTTTGAAAAGATCTACGGCAAAGTTGCTTACATAATGGGTGAAGATAGTTTTTTAAACATAGAAAAATGGTACAAATACGAAGAAATTCTTGCACGTGCAAGGATATACATTTATCCACGTTACTGCGATAGAAAATTAACAAATACGCTTGTCGAACGTTTTAAAAATTACGATGTGCATTTTCTTCCTTTATCGATAATAGAGATATCCTCAACCAAGATAAGAGAAAGAGTCCTCTCTGGCCTTACCATCAGAGGATACGTGCCAGAGAGTATAGAAAAAGAAATCTT
>JAVRKN010000038.1:0-11277 GCA_031962405.1 Athalassotoga sp.
GTTTGAGAATATTAAATGTTATAATAATTCAGTGAGTGGTTAATTTATAAACGAGGAGGTTTACGCCTTGGAAGTTGAAGAAATAGTCAAACAATTGGTTTCGTCTGAAAAAAGTGCAAGAGAGATGATAGAAGAGGCAAATGCCAAATCAAAAGAGATCATTTCGAAGGCTACAGAAGAAGGCGAAATGATGGTTAAGAATAAAATAGCGGAAGCAAATAAAATTGCGAAAGAAATGATTGATAAGGCTGAGGCAGAAGCCCAATCTGAATCGAAAAATATAATTCAAAAGTCCATCTCAGACGTAAACGATTTGAAAAATAGATACGCCCAGATAAGAGAAGAATTTGCCTCCGATTTCGTCACGAAGTTTCTCGAATCAAAGGTCAAGAATTGAAATTAGGCGATTTTGAATACGAACTTTTAAAATTCATAAAAAGTACGTCCATGATAAACAACGGAGATCGTGTTATGCTGGCCGTCTCCGGAGGCGCTGATTCTGTTGCGATGATGTATGCGCTGTCGAAAATAAAGCGGTACTTAGGAGCAGAATTTTTTGTGGTACATCTCAATCACATGATAAGACCCGAGGCTGTTTTTGAAGGAGAAGGCGTCAAGAAAATGGCGCGAGAAGTTGGAATGGATTGTTTTGTCGAAGCAAGAAATGTGCCCGAATACATCAAAAATCACAAGGGACTTTCTCTTGAAGAAGGAGCAAGAATTGTAAGATATGAGTTTTTCGAGGAAATGGCCTCAAAGCAAAATGCCAACAAAATAGCGACGGCTCATCATCTTTCAGATTTAACAGAAAATTTCTTCTTAAGAATCTTTAGAGGCAGCGGAATAGGCGGTCTCATAGGAATGAGTCCTGTTAACGGTAAGTACATAAAGCCTTTTTTGATTTTCGATGAACAAATTATACGAAAATATGTTAAGATCAATAGGCTTGAGTTTTTTGAAGATAAAACTAATTTTGATACCGATTACCTTAGAAACAAGATAAGGCATATTTTGATACCGACAATAAAGAAAGAATTTTGTGAAAATATAGAAGAGTCGATTCTTAACACATCTCAAATTTTGAAGAAATACCAGGATCACGTTAACAAAGAAGTGGAATTTTACTTTAAGAGTTTGACTGAAAAAGAAGGACGCATCTTTTTTAGCAAAAGTATTGAAAAAGCGGATGATTTGATCCTTTCTGAACTTTTCAAAATGGTTTTCAAAAAATTGAACCTTTACATATCAAGCCGGAAGATAAACTCGTGTGTTGAGATGGTTGTCAAAAACAGAAACGGCGAATTGAATCTTGGAAGGGGAATATATTTTTTCAAAAATGGAGATGGCATTTGCTTTGGACCTAAAAAAGAAAATTCTCTTGCGTGGAATCAACGTTTAGAACTTTCTGTTCCTGGGGAAGTCAAAATAAAGGAACTATCTGTTAAGATATATTCTGAGTTGAAAGCGATGGATATGGATTTTGGAGATGGCAAAAATAGAGTTACTCTCGAGGCCGAAAACATAAAATTTCCATTGGTGGTAAGGCCTTTAGAGGAGTTTGAAAGAATTGTACCTTTTGGAATGAAAAAGGAAGTAAAGGTGAGAGATATCTTGAAAAATCATCATGTTTCTGCTGAATTGAGAAAGCACTTTCCCGTTGTCTCTCAAATCGATGGAAAGATAGTATGGGTTGTTGGGATAACCTTTCCAGATGATTTGAAAGTAACGGGTAAAACAAAGCATGTCTTAAGTTTAACCAGGGAAGGAGGCGTTTTCTAATGCCACAGCAAAATTACAGTAAGCAAACTGGACCTAATTGGAGAACCATTCTGATATACTTTTTGATCATAGTCATGTTTTTTCTGCTCATACGCGTTATGTGGCCTCCAACCAATCCTGTAACGCAGATAAGTTTCACCAATTTTCTATCAATGGTGAACCAAGATCCAACGCCCATCTCTTCTGTTGTCGTTGATTCAAGTGGGAATACAACCGTTACCCTGAAGAATGGCACGTTGTACGATCTTTATGCGCCGTGGCTGTTGACAAGCAATTCTCTTGTTGAAACCATGTCTGCAAAGGGAATCAGCGTTGTGGCAAAACAGGCGTCTGATTCAAGCGTATGGATAAATGCCATATTCTATTTTGTGCTCCCACTCGTCATTTTGATGTTGTTCTGGTGGTGGATGATGAGACGCATGGGTAGCGCTAACTCGCAGGCATTTAATTTCACAAGGAGTCCTGCTAAAGTTTACAAACCAACGGATAAAAGAGTAACGTTTAAAGACGTTGCAGGGGTTGATGAAGCAAAAGAAGAGTTGAAGTCGGTGGTTGACTTTCTTAAAGATCCAGGCTCTTTTAACATGCTCGGGGCGAGGATGCCGAAGGGAGTTTTACTTGTCGGTCCTCCAGGCACGGGCAAGACTTTACTTGCAAGGGCCGTCGCTGGAGAGGCTAACGTGCCTTTCTTCCACATGAGTGGATCAGACTTTGTCGAACTCTTCGTTGGAGTCGGTGCCTCAAGGGTGAGAGAACTATTTAATCAAGCGAAGCAAAATGCTCCATCCATAGTTTTCATAGATGAAATTGATGCCGTTGGACGGCAAAGAGGCGCTGGTTTGGGAGGGGGTCACGATGAAAGGGAACAGACCCTTAACCAGTTACTCGTAGAAATGGATGGCTTTGATAACCAAACCGCCGTTATAGTGATGGCAGCAACCAACAGACCTGACATACTTGACACTGCCTTGCTCAGACCTGGCAGGTTTGATAAAAAAATTCTTTTGGATCCACCGGACATAAAGGCACGCGAGGAGATATTGAAAGTTCACATGCGTGGTAAACCCATAGATCCAAACGTTGATGTTCAGATTCTTGCAAGAAGGACACCTGGATTTGTTGGAGCAGATCTTGAAAATTTGATAAACGAAGCGGCTTTACTTGCGGCACAAAGAAAGAAAAAACAGATAACAATGGAAGAACTTGAAGAAGGAATAGACAGAGTCATAGCAGGTCCAGAAAGAAAATCAAGAGTCGTAAGTGAAGAAGAAAGACGTATAGTCGCTTACCATGAAATAGGTCATGCTGTTGTTGGAGCCGTGCTTCCAAATGCCGATCCAGTTCATAAGATCTCCATAGTTCCGCGCGGCATGCATGCACTTGGTTTCACACTTCAATTGCCGACGCGAGATAGGTATTTGATGTCCAAAGACGAAATGTTGGACAGGCTTGCCGGAATGCTCGGTGGAAGGGCCGCAGAAGAACTCGTTTTCCACCAGATAACCACCGGCGCATCAAATGATCTTGAGGTCGCAACTAAACTTGCAAAAGATATGGTTTGCAAGTACGGCATGAGTGAGACGATAGGGCCTGTTTCTTGGGGAGAAGATGAAGGAGAAGTTTTTCTCGGAAAACAAATAGCAAGGCTCCCAAATTACAGTGAAGAAACGGCATCGAAGATAGATTACGAAGTTAAAAGGATTATCGAAGAAAGTTACAAAAAGGCCATGGATATTTTGAAAAAGTATAGGGATAAGATCGATGAGATAGCCGAAATACTGCTTAAAAAAGAAACCATAGAAGGAGAAGAACTCGACAAACTTTTAAAGGGCGAACTCAATTTAGATCATAACGGAAACGAAACATCAGGTATAAAAGCGAAAGACGTTGCAAGAGAGAATAACTGAAGTCCTTTTAACTAAAAAATCAAGAGGTGGCATTCCCGTAGCCCTGATCTTCCCAAACGATTACGCGAGCGCCGTTGCAAATTTGGGATTTAATGCCGCTTTTGTGGCACTTGAAAAACAAGGCTTTTCATGTGAGAGGTTTTTCTATTCAGATGGTAAGGTCAGATCGATAGACGGAAATAAGAACTTACGCGATTTCAAGATATGGGCCTTTTCCATTTCATTTGAACTTGATGTATTGAATATTTTCGATATCTTTTCAAATTTAAAGGTCGAACCAATAAGTTACAAAAGAAAGGGCAATCCTTTTGTCATAATCGGAGGAGCACTGACCTTCTTTAATCCTAACGCCCTATGGAACGTTGCAGATCTTATCTTTCACGGCGAAATAGAAGGAAGTGTTGGTGCTCTTGAGTTTTTAAATCAATGCTTTGCAGAAGGGTTAAGTTGGACAGAGATACTGAACAAGATGAACGAATTCAAAAATGTCTCTGTTCCACCAATTGGACAAAAAAATGTTAACCTTTCAAAGGTGAAGGATCTTTCAAATTCTCTTGCAAGTTCTATAATGCTTTCAGATGATGGAGCATTTGGCAAGACATATTTGATAGAAATAGAAAGGGGATGCATACATCACTGCGCTTTTTGCGTTGCTTCAAGGATATACAACATCGTTCGCTTTATGCCGATTGACGAAGTTGAAAAGAGGATATCTTGTGCGCTAAAATATACTGACAAGGTAGGGCTTATCGGTGCAAGTGTTTCTGATTATCCAAAATTGATGGATTTGCTGATGTGGTTAAAGGAAAAGGTAAGATATCTTAGCGTTTCTTCTTTAAGGGTTGACGCCATAACAGTTGATCTTTTAAAAGTACTTTCCGCTTTGGGAGATAGAGAAATAACGCTTGCCCCAGAAGGTGGAACGCAGCGCATGAGAGATGTCTTAAGAAAAGAGTTAACGGATGAAGAGATCTACACAGCCGTAAAAAATGTCAAGAATGCTGGCTTAAAGCGTGTTAAGTTGTATTTCATCTACGGGTTGCCAGAAGAAAAGATTGAAGATCTTGATGGAATAATCGAGACGGCAAGGATGGTTAAGGAATGTGGCATCATTCCTTACGTGAGTTTGAATCCTTTGATACCTAAACCATTTACAAATTTTGAGAATTTCAAGATGCTTTCCATAAAAGACTTAAAAGAAAGGGAAAGATATCTCAAATCTTCTTTGGGCAAATATGGAATAAAAAGCAAATTTGAAAGCATTAGGTTATCGAGAATACAATGGGTTATATCGACGGCGGATAAAGAACTTTCAGAAATTCTTTCAAAAAGTGAGCGTAGAATGAACTTTTTACAAGATATCGAAAAAAGTTGGGAAGGCAATTTGAGTTGGAGGTATATTGATATCTCTTGGAAAGATTCGATATTTGATGAGTTAAAAATTTCAAAGGAGGGATAATTGATGTTGAAAAAACGTATACTTATTGTCGATGATGAACCTTCAATAGTCGAACTTGTAAGTTACAACTTGAAAAAAGAAGGTTATGATGTGCTTAAAGCCTACGATGCTGAAAAAGCTCTCGATATTATAAAAGAAGAGGAAATAGACCTTTTCATCATCGACGTTATGTTGCCAGGCATGGATGGATTTGAACTTGTCAGAACTCTGAGAGGCGGAGACAAAAATAGGGACAAACCCGTTATATTTCTCACGGCTAAAGGAGAAGAGTTCGATAGAGTGCTTGGTCTTGAACTTGGCGCAGATGATTACATCACAAAGCCATTCAGCGTAAGGGAATTGTTGGCAAGAATAAAAGCAATTTTCAGAAGAACAGATCAAACCCTTACAAAAGTGGAAGAAAAGCCAAAGAAGATCTCCGCAAAAGATCTCGACATAGATCTTGAAAAATATGAGGTTAAAGTTAGAGGCAAACCAGTTGGATTAACCCCGCTCGAGTTTGACTTGCTGAGATTTTTGGCTGAAAATTCTGGTAAGGTCTTCAGCAGGGATGTGCTGCTTGACACACTTTGGGGCTATGATTATTACGGCGATACCAGAACGGTAGATGTACACATAAGAAGACTGAGAACTAAAATAGAAGAGGACGCCTCCAATCCGAAGTACATTCTAACGGTAAGAGGAAAAGGTTATAAATTCAAAGATCCGGGCAGCGAGGATTAAACTTTGGAATTTTTTCTTATTCTTTTTGTTGTACTTTCCGTTCTCTTTTTTGTACTCTTTGTTTTCTTTTACTTTTTGCACAAAAGAAATTTAAAGATACTGAAGGGTATATCTCATATAATCTCCGATTCGGAAGAAAATATACCCATCATAAAGATGATAGACGTTTTGAAGGAAATGAAGGCAAATTTGGAAACAAGATATTCCGAAGCGACAAAAAGTCGCGAAAATATGAGAATAATCCTTCAAAATGTCAGTGATGGTATATTGATAGTTGATAGTGAAGGCAAAGTTACGATCAACAATTCGGCCGTATGCGAATTTCTCGGGATAGAGAATTGTGTTCTCGAGGGTAAAAAACTCGTTGAAATCGTTGAAAACTATGATATGTTGAATTTCATAGATAAAAATCTTAAAGAATTTACCAACGGTTCAACGGAGATATCAATCGTTTACCCGCAGAGACGTTATTTAAAATGTGACGCTATACCCGTGATTTTAAAAGAAAATGAACATGTGCTCATAGTCGTCATAAAGGACATAACAAGCGAAAGAGAACTTGATAATTTCAGGCGTGAGTTCATATCTAACGTTTCGCACGAGTTAAAAACACCGCTAACTTCCATTCACGGTTATGCGGAAACGCTTTTAGACGATGACTTTAAAGATGTAGAAACGGTGAAACATTTTCTCGAGATCATAGAAAATGAATCTGCGAGAATGAGCAGACTTATAAATGATTTGCTTGATCTTCAAAAATTAGAAGAGGGAAAAACAAAATTTGAATTTCAAAATATCGATCTCTCCAAAATAGTTGATTACGTTTCAAGAATAGTTAAACCCATGGCAGACTCTTTGGGAGTTGAATTGAAGATATCTTGCAACAAAGAAATATACGTCTATGGGGATTTTGACAGACTTGTACAGGCTGTACTCAACTTAACGGACAATGCCATAAAGTACACCGCTCAAAAAGAAAGTGGCGTTAAATCCGTAGAGGTAAGTTGTGAAATCATAAACGAAAATGAATGCCAAATAAGGGTTAAAGATACGGGCATCGGCATCCCAAGCGATGCCCTTTCGCGTTTGTTCGAGAGATTTTACAGAGTTGATAAGGCCAGATCAAGAAAAGTTGGGGGTACAGGTTTGGGCCTTTCGATAGTTAAAATGATAGTTGAGGCTCACAATGGACAAATTAAGGTCTCGAGTGAATTGGGAAAGGGATCTGAATTTACCATAATATTACCCATACTCTCAAAGGTATCGCCAAAGAATGGCGATTCGATCCCTGCCTGAGAGGTCTTTTATTATTTCATACTTTCCAAAATTATCAAAGATCTCTTTGAGTGATTCTCTAAATGGGTGCGCTATTTCAAAATAAAACCTCTGAGGACTGTACTTGGCAAGGATCATCCTGTAAAAATCATTTCCATCCTCTCCGCCCACAAGTGCCTCGTAAGGTTCAAAGTGCAAATCTGTTGAATTATTCCATTCTGCCTCGGTAAGGTAAGGGGGATTTGAAACAACGATGTCAAATTCTTCCATTTCTTCCTGTGCAAGGTGAATTCTCTCTTCAACTCCTAACTTTTTTGCATTCTCCATCGTAAGATCTAAAGCATCTTTACTCTCATCGATAACCCATACTTCGGCCTCTGGAAGAAATTTGGCAAGAGAAACGCATATAACGCCGCTCCCGCTTCCAAAATCAAGAAATTTTTTCCATCCATATTTTCTTGAGTCCAATATCACTCTTTCCACCAATTCCTCAGTTTCTGGGCGTGGCACAAGCACTTTGTCCGTTATTTTAAAATCAAGACCCATAAACTCTTTTCTACCTATTATGTAGGCAATCGGTACTCCTCTGCGTCTGTTGTCCAATATTTTCAGATATCTTTCAACACTTTCTTTATCCAATTTAAAATCGAAATTAGAATAAATCCATACCCTATCTTTCGAAAGCACAAAAGATAGCAATATCTCCGCGTCGAGACGCGGAGATAGAGATTTACCTTTCAAGTAATTAGTTGCAAAATTCAAAACATTTCTAAGATCAAATTCCAAGTTTTGCCCTCACTTCTGGATCTATCATATCAGGAGTCCACGGAGGATCCCAAACAATCTCCACGTTAACTGACTTAACGCCCTTCAACGATTGGATTGCGTATTTGGCATCCTCACTTATCATGGCAGTAAGAGGACAACCCATGAAGGTCATCGTCATTTTAACTTGAACATCGCCTTCATCTGAAACATCAACACCATAAACAAGGCCCAAACTTACAACATCAAGACCTATTTCTGGATCTATTACTCCTCTGAGCGCATCAAGCACTTCTTCTTTCTTGACAACTTCCATCTTCCTGCCTCATATCATGATCTTTATGGTGCTGCTGTTTTTGAAAGGCTGGAAAACATTTTGCAACCAATTGGACCATATCTGAGACTGTTTTTGAGTAAGCAGTGTTTGGATTATGCTTGATTGAGCATCAGCGAAGCTTTGAACAGAAGGTCCTTTCTTACCAACAACTTTGAAAAGTTCCCAACTGTTTTGAACTTGAACTGGTCCTATTATGTCCCCTATATTCGCGGCAAAAAGTTGAACCTCAAAGGATGGCATATTTGCAGATTGAGGGATCCATCCAAGATCTCCGTTGTTATTCTTTGTTTGAGTGTCAAGAGAATATTTGGCAGCGGCAGACTCGAACGTTATCTTTCCAGACTTTATGAGCGCAAGCACGCTTGCAGCCGTTGATTGACTGCTCAAAGATATGTGCTCAACGTCTATTTCTGGAGGATTTTGGTAATTGGCTATATTGGCATTATAGTATTGCTGTGCTTCGGCCGTCGTAACTGTGGCTGAGGCAGTGACAACTTTTTTGAGTTGATCAAGAGTCATGGAAAATTTCATGGTGAAAAGAGAATTCTTTTCAAATTGATTTATATCTCCATATCCCTGAGATTGTAAATACTGCGAGAATTGATCTTCAGTAAGGCCGTAAGCAGCGAGCATTTGAGCAACTTGAGCCTTAACCTGTGCCATCGCTTGAGCATCCGTCACGACTATGTTGTAATTTTTCTGTGCAATCTGTTCCATAAGGACAGAATCGACAAGATTATTCAAGACGCTCCTATCGTAAGCAGCAAGAAAATCGAAGCCTTCTTTGGTGGTAGTCATGTAGGTATACATCTGGGGATTTATGTTTTTAAGTTGGTTTAAAGTTGGAGCAACATTGGCAGCCATATCAAGAATGTTTGAATATATCGGCTGTCCATTCACGAGTGCAACAACTGTCGTCGTTGAAGGTGTACCCAGGATGGTTGCAGTTGAAATGGTTGTTGGCGTTGCACCTGCAGCAAATATCGCTAAAGATGCAAAGACGGCAAAAACAAAGAACACAAATACTTTTCTCAAATCTTTCACTCTCCTCTTTTGGATTCTTTTTAAATCCTTGCAGTACCTTAAATTAGGTCTACACAAGCATTTTTTACGCGCTCATCTTTAATATCACTATTTCTATTCTATCAGAAGCATCCTCGGCTCTGTCGGCTATATCCCCTATTTGAAGTGCAAGTTCTCTTAATTGGATTCTCCTTGCAAGTTCAATGTTCAAATTGAAGACCTCTTTTATAAGACCCCTTTCAATTCCGTCTCCGGTGTTTTCCCACCTTTCGACTTCAAGAACGGCATTTCTTGCCTTATCTATGTCTTCAAAAAGATTCTGAACGGCGACGGCCAAAGATTTAAAAGCCTCTACTGAACATTTATACTCTTCTATGTATTTGTCTCTTAAAGAATCCGGTATTTTCAAATTTTGAAGATAAATGACGTCTGCAACGGTTTCAGCTTTGTTGGCAACTTTATCGACGGCTTCTATAAGGCCTAACATATCCCCCCTTGATTGGGCAAGAAAAGCTCCAGAATACATCGCAGTTTCCGCATTTCTTCTTATTGAATCTGCTTCACTTTCCTTTTGCCTAACACTTTTAACGATATCTGAACAGTCTTCATCGCATGACAATTTTATTATCTTAAAGGTCTCGTCTATAACATTGCCAACCATTTGGAGATGATCGTTGAAAAGTTTTATAACCTCGTTTTCCTTTTTACCAAATAACAAGGACATCTTTTACCCCCAAATTTTCATTATCATGTATATTATAACAGCAATTGACCCCGTTATAAAAGGAGTGACCAGCCATCCCGTAACAATTCTAACGATCGTCTTTAAACTCACGGTTTTGATTCCCTTGACAAATCCAACACCAGCCGTAGACCCAACGGATGCTTGTGCACTTGATATTGGAATTCCAAGAAATGAGAAGATCAAAAGAGATGTTCCCTCTCCAAAGATGGCAATTGAAGAATCAAAAGGTTCCATTGTGGTTATATCTCGACCAACGGTATATATAACTTTTCTACTTGCGGTAAGAAAGCCTAAAGCCATTGCAAGGCCACCTATGAACAAAGCCTCATCTTTTCCAAAAAGACCGTTGCCAACAAAGGGTCCCGTTATGTTTGCAAGATTGTTGGCACCCAAAGAATAAGAAGCATATATGCTAAAGCCAAAAGACATAAGCCTAACTACCGTACCTCTTATCCTTATAGATCTCAGTTGATTGTAAAAAAGAGATACAACAAAATAAGAAGCGTACGCTATTGCAAGGGCACCAAATGGAGTTATCACCCATGAAACAGCCACTTTTCCAACAATCCACCAATCTATTCCTCCCTCTATAAGGCCAACTCCAACAAGGGCACCTACTATTCCTTGAGTTATGGACGTTGGTAAAGAATAGTGTGTCATTATCAAAACCACTATTGCCGTACCCAAAGCCGAACTAACGGCAACATCAAAGGTGACGTGCGTTATGGAACTCATCGTGGAAATGCCTGCATTTCCTCCCAAAAAAGCTCCAAGAAATATGAAAATTGCCCCAATTATGGTGGCAGTTCTATATTTAACTATATCAGAAATAACAAGTGGTCCAAAAATCGTCGCCATGTTGTTGTATCCCAAAGACCATCCTAAAAGCATGGCAGTTGCTATCATCAAAATATCTTGAAACACGTGCTTCTCCTCTTTTTCGATCGCTTTAACTTAAAAGTATACACCTATTGAAAAGATGATTCAACATCACGAATTGACAATTTAGAATTGACAATTGAAAATGTACAATTACCGCTTGCCATATACCGAATCAACTTTAAAAGCCGAATGTTCATTTAGACGGCGTATAGCATATGGCAAATACAGGGATTAGGGATTAGACATTAGAGATTAGGAAATAGAGATTAGAGATTAGTGGGCGGTAGGCGGAGAGCATAATGCCCCAGAGAAATCCTCCGCAACGAAGTGAGGACCAGATTTCGACGGGGCATATGCTGGAGCCGACGAGACAGCACATGGC
>JAVRKN010000039.1:0-11164 GCA_031962405.1 Athalassotoga sp.
ACAACAGATCTGACAAAACTGAAGCGGCAAATGTTATAAGTAGGCTCATAAATCTTAACGGAGTCGTGGGGATCTTGGGGGAAGTTGCCAGTTCAAATACCATGGCTGGCGGTGCAATAGCCGAAAAGGCGGGAGTACCTTTGCTTTCACCGGCTTCCACAAATCCGCTTGTAACTCAGGGGAAGCAATTCGTGTCGAGGGTGTGTTTCATCGATCCATTTCAGGGCCACGTTGCGGCCGTCTTTGCGCTTAAAAATCTAAAGGCTAAAACTGCTGCCGTCTTCACAGACGTTGCTCAAGATTACAGCGTGGGTCTTTCCAATTTCTTTATAAAAGATTTTACCGCTGGCGGAGGGACGGTTTACAAGGAATATTATCAGTCGGGAGATCAAGATTTCAGCGCTCAACTTACGGATGCTCTCAGTCATAATCCAGATGTTATATACATCTCCGGTTATTACCCTGAAATCGCCCTAATGGCAAAACAGGCAAGGCAACTTGGATACACGGGACCATTTTTGGCCGGTGATGGTGCTGAGGCGCCAGAATTGATCAAAATAGGAGGAAGTGCTGTCAATGGACTTTACTACACTTCTCACTTCAATGCCGACCATCCTGCAACAAAGATGGGAGAGGAATTTGTTGCCAAGTACGAGTCGATTTATCATACACCTCCGTCTGCCCTTGCGGCTCTCGGCTTTGATGCATACCTTGTCATGTTAAATGCCATAGAAAGAGCGGGTTCCACAGATCCGGCAAAAATAAATGCCGCGATAAGAAGCACAAAGAATTTTGAAGGTGCAACTGGATACATAACGATAGGCGACGATGGGAATGCGGTTAAATCGGCCGTAATAAATGAAGTGGTCAACGGTCAGTTCACTTACGTTACGACTATAAACCCATAAGAGAGGGACCTTCCCTCTCTTTCGATTCGATGAGGTGATTGATTTTGGATGCTAATTTGAACTCATTAGTTCAGAATTTTTTCAACAGCCTTTCACTCGGAGGACTTTACGCTTTGATAGCAGTGGGATACACAATGGTTTACGGGATATTGAGACTCATAAACTTTGCCCATGGCGATATTTTCATGATGGGAACATATTTTGCCTTTTATGCGATCACGCTTTTTCTTCTACCGTGGTGGCTGGGTTTTTTGGTTGCCATATTCATAACAGGTTTACTCGGCTACTCGATAGAAAAGATAGCTTACAGACCTTTAAGGAATGCACCGAGAATTTCCTCTTTGATAACCGCAATAGGGGTGTCTTTCTTTCTTGAAAGTTTTGCCGTCGTTGTTTTTGGCGGCATTCCAAAATCATTCAACGTTTATCCAAAATTTTTCTCTGAAATGCTCGTAATGGGAAAGATTAGAATTCCCATACTCACCTTTATAACGATCATCGTTACGGCTTTACTTTTCCTGTTTTTATGGGGGTTACTTTATAAAACAAAAACCGGACTTGCGATGCGAGCCATAGCCGTTGATATACCTACAACAAGTTTGATGGGAGCAAATGTGAACAACGTGATAAGTATAACCTTCATAGTTGGATCGTCTTTTGCAGCCGTTGCTGGAATCTTGTGGGCGATGAAATATCCTCAGGTTCAACCTTACATGGGCTTCACTCCCGGCTTAAAGGCTTTTATAGCGGCAGTTATAGGGGGAATAGGTTCTATTCAAGGAGCAATTGTTGGTGGGTTTTTACTTGGATTTTTGGAGATCATGATCGTTGGATTTTTTCCTGGCCTTGCGGGATACAGAGATGTTTTTGCGTACGTGACGCTTGTGATAATTTTGATGTTCAGGCCGACTGGCATCTTCAAAGTGTATTCAGAACAGAAGGTTTGATAACATGAAAAAATTGCCTTTTAAAGTTAATCTCATACTCACAATCGTCTTTTTGATCGGCGTTTATTTCTTCCTTGCGAACGCAAATATTTTTGGTGATTATTGGTCGAGAATTATAACACTTATTGCCATCTACGGCATCATGGCCATAAGTTATACCCTTGTCAATGGAATAACTGGCATTTTCTCCCTGGGTCAGGCAGGATTCATAGCCATAGGCGCTTACACTTCTGCACTTTTAACGCTTTCAATTCAGCAAAAGGAGATGTCATTTTTCATCCAACCTCTCATATGGCCTCTTAACAGCATACAGATTGGTTTCTTTCCAGCAACGATTATAGGAGGTCTTGTTGCAGCATTTTTCGCTTTTTTAATAGGATATCCTTCTTTGAGGTTAACTGGAGATTATTTTGCCATAGCAACTTTGGCTTTTGCTGAAATAATAAGGATTTTAATACAGAATTCTTACGGTCTGACAAATGGCACGCTTGGTCTTAAGGGTATAAGTTCATACACAACGGTTTGGTGGGCATGGGGATGGTTGCTTGTCACCGTGATCGTCATAGGAAGTTTAAAATTCAGCAGTTACGGAAGAGCGCTAAGGGCCATATCAGAAGATCCCGTTGCGGCAAAGGTTATGGGAATAGACGTGTTTCGACACCAGATGATGGCTTTCGTTATAAGCGGCTTTTTCGCTGGCGTTTCGGGATCGCTTTATGCCCACTGGATCACAACCCTTGATCCAAGGCCTGCAAGTTTAGGGGTAATGCTTACTTTTTACGTCCTTATAATGATCGTCATAGGTGGACTTGGCAGCATCTCTGGAGCGATAATCGGGGCAATATTTTTCGCCTTTGTCTCACAATGGCTTAGGATGTTCGAATCAAACGTGAACTTTTTTGGATTCACGATACCTGGGGTGCCAGGAATGAGCATGCTCATGCTCTCTGCGATCTTCATCCTTGTCATGATCTTCTGGAGAAGAGGAGTTATGGGAAAGTCGGAGTTAAGTTGGCAGAGCATGTATGATTTCTTTAAAAAAAGAGTTGGTGATGAAAATGGCTGATAACATTTTAAGGGTGGAAAGGATGACCATAAAATTTGGAGGCCTTACGGCAGTTGACGATCTTTCGATGTACATAAACAAGGGCGAACTTGTCGGCCTCATAGGGCCTAATGGTGCCGGGAAGACAACCGTTTTTAACGTTATAACCGGCATATACAAGCCGTCCTCTGGAAAAGTTTATTTCAAAGGAATAGATATAACGGGACTTAAGCCGCACCTTATAAATCAGATGGGAATTGCGAGAACTTTTCAAAACATAAGACTTTTCTCAGACATGACCGTGCTTGAAAATACCATGGTTGGTCAGCATTCATACTTCACAAATCGAAAAGCGCTTAAATTTCTTCACGCACAAGATCCACAAAAATATCCAAAGCCATCATGGAAGCCATGGCTTTTCAGTGCAATTTTTAAAACCCCCGATTACACAAAAGTCGAAAAGATGATGAGAGAAAAAGCTTTAGATTTACTTGAAAAAATGGAACTTAAAAAATACGCCGACCTTAAGGCTTCCGCACTCCCCTATGGCCAGCAAAGAAAACTCGAAATAGCGCGCGCTTTGGCCACAAACCCGACTTTGTTGATCCTTGATGAACCTGCTGCGGGCATGAATCCGCAAGAAAGTCAGAGATTGCTTGAATCGATAAGAAAAATAATGGAGGATTTTTCTTTGACGATCTTACTCATAGAGCACGATATGAAATTCGTCATGAACATATGCGAAAGGATATACGTGCTTGATTACGGTAAACTTATATCTCACGGAACGCCTGAAAGTGTGCAGAATGACAAGAAGGTTATAGAAGCCTACCTCGGAGATGAAATATATGTATGAAATGCTAAAAATTGAAAATTTAAGGGTTCACTACGGAGCCATAAATGCCATAAAAGGAATAGACTTAAGCGTTGAAAGGGGAAAATTGGTAACGCTTATAGGTGCCAACGGCGCGGGAAAAAGTTCAACCTTGAACGCTATAATGAATATCGTTACTTCTAAAAAGGGAAGGATTTTCTACAACGGAAAGGACATAACGAAAGAAAGACCGGATCAAATCGTTAAAAATGGCATAACGCTCGTTCCAGAAGGAAGAAAGATCTTTCCCAATCTTACAGTTCAAGAAAATCTCATGATAGGAGCATTTGGAAGAAAAGACGCTGAGGGTGTAAAACGCGATTTTGATTTCGTGCTTAATTTGTTTCCGAGGTTGAAGGAAAGGTTAAAACAACCGGGAGGCACACTTTCTGGCGGTGAACAACAGATGTTAGCCATAGGAAGGGCATTGATGGGCAATCCAGAAGTGCTTTTAATGGATGAGCCTTCTCTTGGCCTTGCGCCGTTGCTTGTCAAAATGGTTTTCGAGGTTATAAACAAGATAAAATCAGAAGGAAAAACCATTTTTCTCGTTGAACAAAACGCATCGATGGCTCTTGCAAATGCAGATTACGCATACGTGCTTGAAACGGGTAAGGTGGTACTTCAAGGAAATGGGAAGGATTTACTCGCGAATCCGAAGGTAAAACACGCATATTTGGGAATTAGTTGACTTTTCCACCGTCCATTCTTGAGAGGTCGTGTTCGACCTCTTTGTTTTTGTGGTATGATTTTCTTGATGTGTGTATTTTGAAAGGAAGCGATCATGGGAAAAGTAGAATGGACTGTTTTGGACATCTTTGAAAATGGTACTTCTGCCGAAATAGCGAGAGGATTTCTTGAGGAAAATGGAATTGAAACCAAAATCAGAGATTCGACCATTCCATACGGTGGATCTATGATATTCGGAGAGAGCGGCCCGAAGGAATTGCTCGTTAAAGTCGAAGATTTGGAAGAGGCCAAAGCGCTGCTTGATGAAGTCAAAAAGAATAAGGAGTAAAAGATGTGCAGGATGATAGCCTTCATCTCAACCGCGAATGAACCTCTCATGCCTTATTTTGAGATTTTAATGGCGCAAGCAATGCATGGCAAGGATGCGCCACATGGAGACGGATGGGGCAGCGCGTGCTACAAAGATGAAGAATTTTCGGTGAAGAAAAGTGCGAAACCAATATGGGAGAGTGAAAAAATTGGCGGCGTCGCGACCTGTGCCCTCTTGCACGCGAGAAAAGCAAGTTTTGGAAGATCAAATGTTTTGTATTCGCATCCCTTCGTGTACGATGAAGGTGGAAAGATATGGTCTTTCGCCCACAATGGAACCATATACAATCTTTCTAAAGTTAAAGGAAAGTATGATATAGATACGAAATTTTACGCCAAAACGTTCATTGCAAATTTGAAGGATAAAGATCCACTTGAATCTGTAAGGACGACGGTTAAAACTTTGATTGAGATTTCAGAGGGGAAATATACTTCTTTAAATGCGATAATCATGAACGATGAAACTTTGATTTCCTTCAGATACGTCAAAAAAGCCGATGATGATTATCACACGCTTTTTTACAAATTTCAAGGAAATTTTCTTTCAGTTTCAACGGAACCGCCTGAAGAGGGATGGACTGCCATTCAAAATGGCGAATACATTTTTGCGAGAAAAAAAGCACTCATGATCGATTTTGAAGTTGGAAAATTGTTTTGAATTTCTAAAAGTGGGGAGGTAAGATCATGGAATTGAAGAAAACACCGTTGTGGTCTGAGCACAAAAGACTGGGCGCAAAGTTAGTTGAATTTGGTGGATGGGAAATGCCGCTTCAATATACCTCGATAATCGAAGAACACAAAGCAGTAAGGGAAAGAGCGGGGGTTTTCGATGTTTCGCACATGGGAGAGATTTTGATTGAAGGTGCGGATGCTGTGCCTTTTGTCGATAACCTCATAACGAATTCAGTATCAAAACTCAAAAATGGAGAGATATGTTATAGCCCCATGTGCTACGAAAACGCAACGATCGTCGACGATCTGCTTGCATACAAGTTTTCAGATTCGAAGGTGCTGCTTGTGGTTAACGCTTCGAACACCGACAAGGATTACGAATGGATTAGATCTCAAATGAAACATTATCGAATAAACGTGAAAAACGTTTCGAATGATTATGCCCAAATAGCGTTTCAAGGGCCTATGGCAGAGAAAATTTTGAAAAAAGTTGCGGGAGTCGATCTTTCAAAGATACCATTTTACTCCTTCACAACTGGTCAGATAAACGGCATAAATTGCATAGTCTCAAGAACAGGATACACCGGAGAAGATGGGTTTGAACTTTACTTTGATCCTGCGGCAGCCCTTGCCATGTGGAGAAAACTCATCGAAATAGGCGAGGGTAACAAGGTCATGCCGTGCGGTCTTGGAGCGCGAGACACTCTCAGATTTGAAGCGTGCTACATGCTTTACGGAAACGACATAGACGACACCACAACTCCCCTTGAAGCAGGTCTGGGATGGACTGTGGATTTCACAAAACCGGCTTTCAACGGAAAGGATGTGCTCGTCGATCAAAAGACGAATGGCGTGAGTAAAAGATTGAGAGGTTTTGAAATAGAAGGCGGCATAGCAAGGCATGGTTATGAAATTTTTGGAGAAGATCAAAAGATTGGTCGCATAACGAGCGGAACTAAATCGCCGACTCTTAACAAGTCGCTCGCCTTGGGTTACGTTGATATCGATCACTCAAAGATCGGAAGTGAGGTATTTGTCGATATTCACGGTAAAAAAGTAAAAGCAAGTGTCATTAAAACGCCTTTTTACAGAGGAAGCGTTAAATCCAAATAATTCAGGAGGTAGTAAAAATGAAAAAGTACTTGAAAACACATGAATGGGCCGAACTTAACGGAAAGGTTGCCACGGTAGGCATATCAAACCATGCCCAAGATCAATTGGGAGACGTAGTTTACGTGAATTTACCAGATGTTGGTAAAAACGTTAAAGCCGGAGAAATACTCTGTTCGGTTGAGTCCGTTAAATCTGCAAGTGATGTTTATTCACCTTTGAGTGGAAAGGTCGTTGAAGTTAACAAGGCACTCGAAACCTCTCCAGAGTTGATAAACAAATCGGCCGAAGGCGATGGCTGGATCGCAAAGATAGAAGTTTCAAATCCGAAAGAATTTGATACTTTGCTTGATAAAGCGGCGTACGATAAATTTGTCAAAGAATCACATTGATTACATCTGTTTCAAAAGGAGGAGACTCAGATGGAACCTTATATTCCTCACACAGATCAAGACGTGAAAGAAATGTTGGAAACAATAGGCGTTAAAAATGTCGAATCGTTGTTTTCAACGATACCTGCGGAAAAAAGAATAAATACCGTTGATCTTCCAGACGGAATTGACGAGTTCAGCGTTTTGTCGCGCTTGAGAAAAATGGCAAGCATGAACGCGAGCGCCGATAAGTACGCATTCTTCATGGGAGGCGGCATATACAATCACGTAATACCTTCAGCCGTAAGCCAAATAGCCTCAAGAGGCGATTTTTACACGGCTTATACGCCTTATCAAGCCGAGGTTTCCCAAGGAACTCTACAATCACTCTTTGAATTTCAGACCATGATATGCGAGATCACCGGTATGGGAATATCAAATGCGTCCATGTACGATGGCGCATCGGCTTTAGCCGAAGGCGTTTTAATGGCTTCAAGGTACACTCAGAAGTACAAAGCACTCATCGCGGACACCGTTCATCCAGAATATCTTGAAACGGTTAGAACTTACGTTGCTGGTCCAAAGATAGAGATCGAAAAGATCTCTCATGGATCAGACGGCAGATTGTCTTTAGACGATTTAAGATCAAAGATAGATGAAAAAACATCCTGCGTTGTCGTGCAATATCCAAATTTTTACGGAATCATAGAGAACCTTAAGGCTATAAGAGAAATATCAAAGGATGTCATCTTCATAGTCGTTGCCAATCCTATAAGTTTGGGAGTGCTTGAAGCACCCGGAAAAGTTGGCGCTGATGTTGTCGTGGGAGATGGGCAGCCTCTTGGAATACCGATGAATTTTGGAGGTCCCTCATTTGGGTTTTTCGCAATCCGCGAAGATCAAAAGTTGGTAAGAACGATGCCAGGTAGGATAATTGGAGAAACCGTTGATGTGGATGGCAAGCGTGGCTTCGTCATGACGCTTCAGGCGAGAGAACAACACATAAGACGCGAAAAAGCCACATCCAATATATGTTCGAATCACGCGCTTGGCACACTCTACGCTTCTATCTATCTCTCTCTTGTCGGCCCAACTGGGTTGAAAGAGATCGGAGAATTAAACGTTTCTAAATCTCATTATTTGCTTAAACGTCTTGAAAAAACCGGGCATTTCGTCCGCACTTTCTCGGGAGAATTTTTCAACGAATTCGTTGTGAAGACGGATCTCGATGTGGCAAAAATGAAAAAGGCGCTTTTCAAAAACGGAATCGTCGGACCTCTCGATCTTTCAAAGTTTGATGAAAAGATGAGGGGACAGGTGCTGTTTTGTGCCACGGAGGCAAATACATTGGAAGAAATCGAAAAATTGGTCTCTGTTTTGGAGGCGATGTGAGATGGAATTGATATTTGAAATTTCAACGCACGGAAGGAGAGGCTTCATACCGCCAAAACTCGACGTTGAAAGTTACACTTTGCCGGATGAATTGAAAAGAATTGAACCTCCGAAACTTCCAGAACTCACCGAAGGAGACGTTGTAAGACATTACACAAACCTCTCAAGGCTTAACTATGCCGTGGATGTCGGTTTCTACCCCCTTGGTTCGTGTACGATGAAGTACAACCCAAAGTTAAACGAATCTGCTGCCATCTTTGATGGATTCTCAAAGATACATCCTTATCAAGATGAGAGTACGGTTCAGGGCGCACTTGAATTGATGTACAATCTTCAAGAAGCGTTGAAGGTCATGAGTGGAATGGACGCTGTGACTTTGCAACCGGCCGCAGGCGCTCACGGTGAATACACGGGAGTTGCCGTTATTCGGGCATATCATGAACACAGAAAGGATTTTGAAAGAAACGAAATGATAATACCAGATTCTGCCCATGGTACAAATCCGGCAACGGCAACGATGAATGGGTACAAAGCCATTGAAATCAAGTCAGACAAAAATGGAATGGTGGATATAGAAGCACTAAAAAAGATAGTTGGCCCTCACACGGCTGGCATAATGCTTACAAATCCAAACACGCTTGGACTTTTCGACGAGAATGTACTTGAAATATCCCGTATAGTACACGAGGCCGGAGGTTTGCTTTATTACGACGGGGCAAACTTCAACGCCATAATGGGAAAAGTGAGACCTGGAGATCTTGGCTTTGATGTCGTTCACTTCAACTTGCACAAAACATTTTCCACTCCTCACGGAATGGGAGGACCGGGCGCTGGACCGATAGGCGTTAAGAAGTTCCTTGAAAGTTTCTTGCCAGTTCCCACTGTTGGTAAAAAAGGCGAAAAATATTTCCTCGATTATTCTCATAGAAACACCATAGGACGCGTCAGAAGCTTTTATGGGAATTTTTCTGTGCTGGTAAGGGCGTACGCTTATATCTTGACAATGGGAGGAGACGGATTAAAGCGTGCAAGTGAAATGGCCGTTTTGAATGCCAATTATCTCAAAGCAAAAATTTCCAAAACGCTTGAAGTTCCTTACAACAACGGCCCTTGCATGCACGAATTCGTAGCCACGACCGAACCTTTACTCGATCACGGTGTGAAGGCTTTGGATTTTGTCAAAAGGATGCTTGATTACGGCGTTCATCCACCGACGGTCTATTTCCCTCTCATAGTTCATGAAGATCTAATGATAGAGCCGACAGAGACTGAGTCAAAGATGACGTTGGATAAATTTGTCGAAGTCGTTGAGAAAATAGCGGAAGAGGCAAAGGAGAATCCAAAACTCCTTCAAGAAGCGCCTCACATCACGCCTGTAAGACGCCTTGATGATGTCAGGGCTGCAAAACAACTTGTGCTGAGATGGAAATGAAAAAGTGCCCCATCGAAAGGTGGGGCTTTGTATGATCATAAAAGCCTACGCAAAGGTTAACTTGTACCTCGCCGTACTTTCAAAAAGAGCAGACAATTTTCACGATATAATCTCGCTCATGCACAACATATCCATTTACGATCTTTTGGAGATAGAAGAAAGCGACAAGATGACATTTTCTTGCAACGTAAATTTGCCATGGGACAGTACAAATACGCTTTTTAAGACCGTCGATATTTTTGAAAGGCTAACTGGCATAAAACCCAACTTAAAGATTAAACTTGAGAAACACATCCCCTCTCCTTCAGGATTTGGCGGTGGAAGTGCCGATGCGGCCGCCCTGTTGTGGTATCTGTGTCAGAAAGAGAGAATTTCCAATATCACCGAAATGGCAAAGTTGATCGGAAGTGATGTGCCCTTCTTTGTAGAAGGTGGATGTGCAGTTGTTGAAGGTGCTGGAGAAAAAATTCATAGACTCGATCCCCTTGATCTTCGAATAGACCTTTACATTCCGAAGATCGGATTTTCAACGAAAAAGATGTATGAAATTGTCGATGAGATGAACCTTTGCGGGAAACACGGAGATCCTTACGAACTTTACGATGGGATAAAGACTACAGATCGAGAAAAGGTTTCTTTAAATCTCTACAATACCTTTCAAATAGTGGCTGAAAAGATTCACCCTGAAATAGTTTCACAAGCAAAAAAAGAACTTAAAGACAAAGAGTTCATTTTGATGACTGGATCTGGATCTGCATTTTTCGGATTTGATCTTTCCAAACCAAAAGGGGACGTACATTTTACAGCACGTCCTCGATTGATCTTAGATTAATTTCTAACTGTATCTGTCTGATCTTTTTTTCAAATCGCTTGATTTTTGTTGGCTTTCTTTCAAGAATTTGGACATCTTTTGTTCAAAATCGCTTTGCTTGTCTTCTTTATCCTTTGGTTGAGAGCTTTCCTTCTTTTTTATGACTTCGCCTGCGTCTTTGATGGATAGATCCATTTTCCCATTCTCTCCAACATTTAGGACTTTAACTTTGACTTTTTGCCCCACGCTGAGATATTCATTTGGATCCTTCACATAGCCATTGGCTATCTTTGAAACGTGGACTAATCCCTCTCCTTCTCCTTCCACCTTGACGAAAACACCGAAATTTTTTATAGCTGTAACTGTTCCTTCAACAATCTGTCCGGCTTTAACGCTCATGCTAATCCTCTGAAAAACCAGAAGTTTCCTCCCTTCAAAATTGGATATCTAATTATATCACAATAAATTCATTTTCAAGTTATAAAACCTTTTTAAAATCAAAATATATGCCACTTGCGCTTCCTTCGAGGCGCCTGACGAAGC
>JAVRKN010000040.1:0-11111 GCA_031962405.1 Athalassotoga sp.
AAATATTGTTTCTAAAAATTCGCTTCTCCCACTTTTGTTCTTTTGAAACCTCCATTTACGGAATACATCACTGCCACAATTATGGCCACTATACTCGCTACGCCAATAATTATGGCGATCGGGTTTGAAGTGGGAACGCGAATTATAATCGGTGCAATTATCAAGGCTATCATATTTATGACTTTTATCATTGGGTTTAAGGCTGGACCAGCTGTGTCCTTAAGTGGATCGCCAACTGTATCTCCGACGACAGATGCTTTGTGAGCCTCCGATCCTTTTCCTCCATATATTCCATCTTCGATCGTTTTTTTGGAATTATCCCACGCACCTCCAGATGTTGCCATGAAGACGGCGAGAAGTTGGCTCGAAAGAATTGCTCCAACAAGGAATCCTCCAAGTGCGCCTTCTCCAAGTATTAGCCCAACGACAACTGGAGTCAGTATGACAAAGGTTGCCAAGGTGATCAATTCTCTTTGAGCCGCAATAGTACTTATTGCCACAGGCTTTTCGTAATCTGGTTTTACTTTACCTTCCATAAGGCCAGGTATCTTGAACTGGCGTCTTACTTCTTCAACCATGAACCCTGCAGCACGGGCAACGGCATTTATCATCAAAGCAGAAAATAGCCATGGAATAGCCCCGCCTATCAAGAAACCCACAAAAATTATCGGAGTTGCGATGTTTATTCCCGTTGATAGAATGGTATCAGATGGGGCGACTCCCATTTGCTGCTGAACAAGGGTAATACTTGTCAAGAATGATCCAAACAAAGCAACGGCCGCTATAACAGCAGACGCTATGGCAACGCCTTTCGTTATTGCTTTCGTTGTGTTTCCAACTGCATCAAGATCTGCGAGATTCTGCCTTGATTCTTTGTCCATATCGGACATTTCTCCAAGGCCATTTGCGTTGTCAGATATTGGACCAAAAGAATCCATTCCAAGGTAATTTCCAGTCAATGTAAGCATGCCTATGCCAGTCATCGCAACGCCATAAAGTGTAAAGGTAAAACCTTGACCCCAATATATCGCAACGGCAGCCAGTATAGCACCCGCTATTGCGAGTATCTGCCAGACTGTCGCTTCATACCCAACAACGAGACCTCTGAGTATCAAGGTGGCTGCCCCAGTTTTCGACGCTGCGGCTATATCCTTAACTGGCCTGTACCTTGTATCCGTGAAATACTTCGTTATTTCATTTATTGCAAGTGCCAAAAGTATACCGGCGCCAACCGAAAGGAAAGCTCTCCATTCGTGCATGTAGAAAAAAGCAACAAGCGCAAAGCCCACTACGGAAATGACTGCCGAAACATAGAATCCCTTGTTTATTGAATTCATGGCATTTTGTTCTTTACCAACGCCAACAAGATATGTACCTATTATGGAAGAGACAACTCCTATGCCTCTTACGAGTAATGGAAAGATGATCCACATTATTTGATGAGTTGTGAAGTAAAGGGCGACTCCAAGTATCAAGGCCGCAACGATGGTGACCTCGTAAGATTCAAATATATCTGCTGCCATTCCAGCACAATCTCCGACGTTGTCTCCTACCAAATCGGCAACGACAGCGGCATTTCTTGGATCATCTTCTGGGACTCCCACCTCAACCTTGCCAACAAGATCTGCTCCAACATCGGCGGCTTTGGTGTATATGCCTCCACCCACTCTCATGAAAAGCGCGAGTAATGTTCCGCCAAGCCCAAATCCCAACAAGACATCGGGTGAATCTATACCGAAGATCATGAAGATCACCATACATCCCAAAAGTCCAAGGCCATTTGTGAGCATGCCGGTTATCGTGCCATCACGGTATGCCAATTTTAAAGCGTAATTAAGACCCTTCTTTGATGATGCGGCAACGCGCACACTTCCCTGAACTGCCATTCGCATTCCAAGTTGACCAACCAACAAAGAGAAAACTGCTCCCATGACAAATGCAAGTGCGCGTCCGATCCCCACAATCAAACTGATCTCTGCATCACTCATACCCTTAAAGCGATCCAAAGCCGCAGAACTTGGTGGGATAAAATAAACGGAAAGGAAAAGTACAACGGCAAGCACGACTATAAGAGGAAGTATGGTCCTAAGTTGCTTTCTAAGATACGCATTTGCTCCAACCCTAATGCCATTCCATACCTCTTGCATTTCTTTTCCGCCCTTGTCTTCTCTCATTATCTGATTCCTGAGGAGAAGAGCGTAAAGAAGGGCTACAATGGCTATTGCTAAGACTACCCACAATGAGACCACTTCAAAAGAAGTGATATTAGGAACGCCAAACAACAAAACCATCTCCCTTTGCTGAATTCAGTAGAGATCCCCTTTATATTTTCTAAAATTATAGCACTTTTAAATTCTCATTTGCATCGATCGCTTTGAATCTTTCTCTTAAATCAACGTAAAGCATTCTGTATTCATGGTACCATGAATCGTAAAATTCAACCCATTCATTTTCTGGTTCAACAATGCTTTTTACTTCGATCCACTTTGAAATTTCTTCGAACGCCTTTCCGCTACCAACTGCAGCAAGCATCGCAGCGCCGTAAGCACCGCCCTCATTTGTCTCTGGTATCTCTATTGGCACTTTAAAGTTGGATGCTATGATCTTTACCCACTCTGCGTTGTTAGATCCACCGCCAGTTATCCTTGCGCTCTTTACATCTATTCTTTGTTTTATGAGTTCAAAAGAATCACGCAATCCAAAGGCCACGCCTTCCATTACCGATCTCATGATATCTTCTCTTTGAGACAACAAAGATATGCCGAAGATAACCCCTCTTGCGTGCGGATCCCTGTGAGGTGTCCTTTCCCCGTTTAGATAAGGCAGAAAAATAAGCCCTTTTGATCCTGGAACACTGCTTTTTGCCATCTCTTCGATTTTCTCTAAACTGTCGTTGGGCGCAATTATTTTTCTTGCCCAATCAAATGAACTTGTGGCCGAAAGCATGACTCCCATGTAGTAAGACGTGTTATCAACGACATGGTTGAAATAATGAAGTTTACCTTCAAGATCGGGCTCTGTCGATGATGTTACCCCAAGTACTGTGCCAGATGTTCCAACGCTAACCATGCAATCGCCCGGTCTAAAGACTCCAACGCCGAGTGCAGAGACGGCATTATCTGCTCCTCCACATATGACCTTCACATCTTTCCATCTAAAATCCCTTGCGAGTGATGTTTTTAACATTCCCCTCACCGCATACGATGCCGAAACCGGTGGGAAAAGCGACGGATCTATTTCAAGCGAACTAAGGACTTTCAAGTTCCATTTTCTCTCTTTCACATCGTAACACGCCGTCCCAGACGCGTCTGACCATTCTGTGCCTAATGCTCCCGTCAACATGTAAGATATGTAATCCTTCGGCATCATGATATATTTTATTTTTCTAAAATTGTTTGGTTCGTGTTTTCTTACCCACAATATCTTTCCCAGGGTGAATCCTTCGAGGATTGGATTTCCGATCTCTGCTATGACATTTCTTTCTCCGCCTAAGATTTGGGTTGCTTCTTCACATTCCAATGTCGTTCTTTGGTCATTCCAAAGTATTGCAGGCCTGACGACATTTCCGTTTTTATCAAGTCCTACAAAGCTATGCATTTGGCCGGATAATCCAATTGAGTTTATTTCGTACTTGCCAGATATAAATTTTAGAATTTCTAAAACACCTTCCCACCAATCTTGAGGATTTTGCTCAGACCAAGCGGGTCTCGGATTTTGTACTTTAAGGAGGTAATTAAAGCGATCCAAGATTTTCCCATTCTCTTCAACAACAACTGCCTTTATGCCCGTTGTTCCAACGTCTATTCCAACGTAATTCATGAAATTGCCTCCTTTGAGAATTCATCCATTGCCATAAGCGTGCAGCCTACGAGTGCAGATTGTATCATGTCCATCGATGATGTCATGATAAGCAAGTTTTTCGTTGCACTTTCAAGGGCTCTTTCTTTTACTTCTTCCCTTAGATTTTGAATGTACACGTTTGGTATTTTCTCTCCCATGCCTCCTATCATGACGAATTGCGGATTTATTATGTTGATAAGGTTTGTGATCCCAACGGCAAGGTAATGCATCATTTCGTCAAGCACCGCTTTGGCCCTTTTGTCTTTTTCAGATCTCAAAATGATCTTTTCGAATTTCTCTTTAAAATTCGTACCTTCAACTGCTTTACCGCCCGATTCGTATTTTTTCACAATCGTATCTATTGAAATGTACTCTTCCCAACATCCCTTGTTTCCACAATGACATGTCGGGCCGTCTGCGTAAATGCTCATGTGCCCTATCTCTCCCGCCGTAAAGGAAGTGCCCAAAAAGATATGGCCGTTTATGAGCAACGCACCTCCAACTCCTTGAGAAACGTATATGTAAACGCCATCTTTGAAATTGTCTATCTTTTCGTTGAAATACATCTCGGCCATCAAAGACAATTTGGCCTCGTTATCAAGGTAAATGGGTATATCTAAATCTTTAAACCTTTCTTTGATTCGCTTTCCTATTTCTATCTTTGACCATTCAAGGTGCGGCACTATCTCCATTGAAATGGTATCTTTGTTCACGATGCCAGGTACGGAGATGGCCAAGGACATAACTTTGCTTCTCAAACTCTCTTTCTTGTAGAGAGTATGAATTTTATCTCCAAAGGTATCGAAAAATTCATCAAAAGTTGGAGGTGTTTTTATTTCATAAACATTTTCAAATGAATTGTCAAGATAACCAAGACCAATTTGGGTGTTCTCAATGCCTATCTTTGCTATTATCGCAGTTGCCGCTGCCTTGGAGGGAAGTAGGCTCACTCTCCTTTTACCAGGTTTACCAGAGAATCCCTTTTCTCCCTCTTGAACGAATTTCTTCTCGATGAGATCAAAGACTATGTTTGTAACCGTGCTTGGATTTAGGCCGGTCATTTCAACGATTTCTCTTCTGCTTATCCCAGGATATTTCCTTATAAGGCTCAAAATCGCCAATTTGTTTGACCGACCCATGCTTTCAGAGTTAATCGTTCTTATTTCCAAAATATGCCTCCACTTTTAAAACATGTATCTGTTCAGAATGTTCTCAAGCATCTCCTGCCTGGAGGAAACATTTCCAACATCTTTCATGTCAAGTACGTACGCTTCAAGGTCTTTTAACGTCACTTTCTGTGAAACTATTTTCATGCCTATGCCCGTATTATAACTCGAATACCTCTCCTCTATGAACTTCTCAAAAACCTTATCATCCATTAGACGTTTCGCTATCCTCAACCCAAGGGCAAAGGCATCCATCCCAGCGATGTGCGCGTAAAACAAATCTTTCTCCTCAAATGACCCTCGCCTGACATGCGCATCAAAATTAAGCCCTCCAGGTGCTATGCCATCGTTCTTCAACACCTCATACATCGCAAGCGTCGTATCGTAAACGTTTGTCGGAAATTGGTCTGTGTCCCATCCAAGGAGCATATCTCCCATATTCGCATCTATGCTTCCTAACTTTCCACTTATCCTTGCAACCCTTAACTCGTGCTGAAATGTGTGCCCTGCAAGCGTTGCATGATTTGCCTCTATGTTGAATTTGAAATACCCATCTAATCCATACGCCCTTAAAAATTCAAGTGCAGTTGCAACGTCAAAATCGTACTGGTGTTTCGTCGGCTCTTTCGGCTTTGGCTCTATCAAAAACTGGCCTTTAAATCCTATCTCTTGAGCGTAATCAATTGCCATCTTGTAAAGTCTCGCGATGTTGTCCCTTTCGAATTTCATGTCCGTGTTCAAAAGCGTGTCGTATCCTTCACGCCCTCCCCAAAAGACGTAATTTTGTCCTCCAAGTTCTTTGGTTATCTCAAGCATCTTCTTTACCTGCGCTCCTGCAAAGGCAAATGCATTTGCATTGCACGAAGAAGCAGCACCATGAACGTACCTTGGATGCGAAAAAAGATTCGCCGTCCCCCACAACATCTTTATGCCCGTCTCTTTCATGAGACCTTTTATGTGCTCGACAACTTTGTCTAACCCTTCATTTGTCTTCCTTAAAGTCTCTTGCTCTGGGTAAAGATCTCTGTCATGCGCACAAAAGTACTTCACGCCAAGTTTTGACATGAATTCAAATGCCGCGTCTGCTTTTGCAAGCGATGCGTCTAAAGGATCTGTGTATTCGAACCAAGGCCTTTTGTTAACGGCCGATCCAAACATGTCTGCGCCTGTATGTCCAAAGGTGTGCCAATATGCCACCGCAAATCTTAGATGTTCCTCCATCGTCTTGTCGCCTATCTTCTCGGATGGATTGTAATAACGAAATGCCATGGGATCTTTCGAATCTTTCTCGTATTTCACTTTGATTCCTTCAAAATATGTTTTCATCGTATGCCTCCTATTCAACTTTGTTATTTGAGAAGTATTTCCTTTGTTTTTTGCTGACTCGGACATTTTCAGTTAATTCAACTGTGCCTCTGAGTCTTATGTCTTCAGACGAACTTCCAATCATGATCTCAAATTCTCCAGCCTCTAAAACCAATTTCATCTTAGAATCGTAGAATGCCAGCAAATCCGTTGGCAATTCGAATGTTACATGTTTTTCTTCTTTTGGCTCAAGATGAACTTTGACAAATCCCTTCAGTTCTTTAACGGGCCTTGTCACACTTGAGACTTTATCGTTGACGTAAAGTTGTACCACTTCATCTCCAGAAACCTTTCCGATATTTTTAACTTTGCACCTTATGGTTATTGTATTGCCGAGATCTACGCGTGAAGGGGTAATTTCAAGATCTGAATATTCAAATTCGGTATAACTTAACCCAAATCCAAATGGGAAAAGTGGCTTCGTACTTTCTTCGACGTAATCGCCATGCCAATTGGATCTACCGCCTGTCGGTTTGTGTGCATAATACACCGGAATCTGCCCAACGGATCTTGGAATTGAAATCGGCAATTTTCCGGATGGATTGTAATCGCCAAACAACACGTCTGCAACAGCGTGCCCCCCCTCTTCTCCAGGAAGCCACGCTTCGACTATTGCATTCGCGTGATCTGCAATCCATTTCGTTGAAAATGGCCTTCCGTTTACGAGCACAACTACCAACGGCTTGCCACTTTTGTAAAGTTCCTCAACAAGTTCCTCTTGGACGCCAGGCAGATCAAGGGTGTCTCTGTCTCTGCTTTCACCAGTTGTTGCAGACAATGAAAGGCCAGATCTGTCTCCCACGACGGCAATCACAAGATCTGACTCATTGGCAATTTTCATTGCCTCTTCAAAGCCTTCCTTCGAAGGATCCAAATTATCACAACCACGGGCGTATTTCACATTTGCCTTATTCTTAACCTTTTCTCTTATTCCATCCAAGATTGAAATGACTTTGACATTGCCTTCAGTTGATTTAAGGTATTTGGATGTTGGGATTGTATCTGGTACCTCATTGTTTATAAAGGCCTCTATGTGGGATGGATATGAGTAATCGCTCAACATATTTCTACCATTGCTGGCATTTGGGCCTATGACGGCTATGGTTTTAAAACTTTTTAATGGCAATATCCCATCATTTTTGAGTAAGACTATGGATTCTCTGGCCGCCTTAAGCGCGATCTCTCGATGTGAGAGCGTATCAAAGACAGCCATAACCTTTTTTTCATCGACGGCGTATTTCTTGAAAAGCCCAAGTTTTGATTTTGACTTTAAGACCCTCATGACTGCCTTGTCAAGAATATTGATGGGGATCGTACCATTTTCAATGCCCATCTTGAGTGCATCGGCGTAATATTTTCTTGTGGGCAATTCAACGTCTATGCCGGCATTGAGCGCCATGTACGCGGCCTCGATTTTGTCCTTTGCAATTCTATGGTAATTTTCAAGCATGTCTATCGCAGAGTAATCTGAAACGACTATGCCATCAAATTTCCATTCTTTTCTTAAAATATCCGTCAAAAGATACTTAGACGCTGCACAGGGAATACCATCTATTTCATGGTAGGCATTCATTATGGCACCAACCTTGCCTGCTTTAACGGCTATTTCAAATGGTCTTAAAAAGACTTCTCTGAGTTCCCTTTCTCCAACGTGAACTGGTGCGCAATTTAGGCCGCCTTCGGAGGCAGCGTATCCCACAAAATGTTTTGCCGTTGCCATGATGCCGTTTTGTAAATTACCTTGCAAGGATTTTATGTAATTGTACGCCATAACCGATACAAGGTAGACATCCTCCCCAAATGTTTCTTCTACTCTTCCCCACCTTGGATCCCTTGAAACATCCAAAAGTGGTGCGAGTCCTTCGTGTGCGCCAACAGATCTCATCTGCGTCCTTATTACATGTGCAATTTCAGAAACAATGTTTGGATTCCACGAACTCGCAATCCCTATCATTTGAGGAAAAACCGTCGCCCCCTTTGCCATATACCCATTCAAACACTCTTCGTGAACGATGGCCGGTATGCCAAGGCGCGTTTTTTCAACCAAAAATCTTTGAATTTCATTTGCAATCCTTGCACTTTTTTCTGGCGGTAAACCTGACGAACCGCCAATTCGCGTTATTTGTCCTATTCCATTTGACAAAATGGCTTTCATCTTCTTTTCCGAAAGTTCACCAGACTCATCGAAAAGTTCATGTACCCACACGGCACCAACTTGGGCTATCTTCTCGTCCAACGACATTTTTGAAAGCATTTCCTTGATCTTTTCATCAACCATTTAATTCACCTTCCAATTCAAATTTAACATGTTTGTTTTTTGGCGTTATTCTTGTCCCCATCTCTTCTGATTTGTCACCACCATCGACAGACCTTACCTTGTCATAAACCATCAAATCCCATTTTTTGTCTTTGTTTTGAATATTTTTGACATCTACATCCACAAATTCACCGTCTCTTTTAACTCTTATCTCCACTTCAACGTTGCCGTGCAAATCGTAAACCTTTGAAGATACATTTGCACCATCTTTTATCCCAAAGATGTGAAATGTCACGTTGTTAGAATAATCGTAATCTGGTCGTGAATCCGTATTTCCAGTTGCAATTACCGTATTTTCCCTCAACATCAAGGGAAGACTCATGTACCCATGTTTTTCTGTTCTCCAGCCTCCACCCTCTACGACTTCTTTAGTTATGAAATTCATCCATTTACCTTTCGGAAGATAATACGTGACAATTCCATCTTCAGAAAAGATGGGAGCAACAAGCAAGGCATCACCGAACATGTATTGCTTATCAAGATAAAGGCACGTTGGATCATCGAATTCAACAAACATTGGCCTTATCATTGGAATACCATTTTGTGATGTTTCAACCGCTTTCGAATAAATGTACGGCATCAACCTGTTTTTAAGTTTAGCAAAAAATCTGAGCACCTCAACCGATTCTTCATCGTAAAGCCATGGCACCTTGTACGCGCTGTTTCCATGAAGCCTGCTGTGAGAAGAAAGCAATCCAAAGGCACTCCATCTTTTGTAAAGATCTGGCGTGGCATTACTTTCAAAACCGGCTATATCATGACTCCAAAAGCCAAAACCACAAAGTCCCAAAGATAATCCCCCGCGCAAACTTTCGGCCATCGACTCGTAAGTTGCCGAAGAGTCTCCACCCCAATGAACGGGGAATTTCTGACTGCCGACGGTCGCGGATCTTGCGAAAACCAATGCATCTTTACCATTTTTTTCTTTCGTCGTTTCGAATACAGTCTCGTTGTAAAGATAAGTGTAGTAATTATGCATCCTTTGTGGATCCGAACCATCATGATACACAACGTCTGTCGGAATTCTTTCTCCGAAATCAGTTTTAAAACAATCTACTCCCATGTCGAGTAAATTTTTGAGTTTATCAGAAAACCATCTTCTTGCGCGCGGATTTGTGAAATCCACTATTCCCATGCCAGGCTGCCATAAATCCCACTGCCACACCTCACCGTTAGACTTTTTCAAAAGATATCCATTTTCAACAGCCTCATCAAAGAGTTTTGATTTTTGGGCGATGTAAGGATTTATCCACACGCTTATCTTTAGCCCATTCCTTTTTAACCTTTCAATCATCCCTTGTGGATCTGGAAATTGATTTTTATCCCATTCCAAATCTACCCATTGAAATGCTTTCATCCAAAAACAATCAAAATGGAAAACACTTAAAGGTATATCTCTTTTAGCCATTCCGTCGATGAATTGATTTACGGTGTTCTCATCGTAATTTGTGGTAAAAGAAGTTGTGAGCCAAAGTCCAAATGACCATGCGGGAGGCAACGAAGGCTTTCCCGTGATATCTGTGTAATGCTTTAGCACCTCTTTCAAGTTATTTCCGCCTATGATCATGTATTCCAAATTTTCACTTTCAACGCTGAATTGAACCTTTGATACCCTTTCGGAGGCGATCTCGTAAGAAATCAAACCTGGCGTATTCACAAAAACGCCATAACCTTTGTTCGTGACATAAAATGGAATATTTTTGTACGCTTGCTCGCTGTTTGTTCCTCCATCCTCATTCCATATCTCAACTGTTTGACCATTTTTAACAAATGGCGTGAACCTTTCTCCAAGACCATAAACGTATTCATCAACGCCCAAATTCAATTGCTCCCGCATAAAAACTTTCCCATTTTCTGTTACAACGTAGGCTAAACTTTTTAAATCACTGCCGGTTAAATAAATGCCTTTGTAAAAAAAGCGAATTGAGAAATCACCATCTTTTTCGATCTTTGCGACAAGATTTCCACTCTTAAAATTTATAAATTTGTCTACTTCTTCAACGATAACGGATCTCTTTTCCTCATTTAAGATAAATTCGGGCCTTCCTTGATTTCTTTTAAAATGATAAGCATTTATTTTGATGACATCCTCATGCGGAGCGGTTAAAACAACCGTCAGCATAGGACCACCCAATGTGTCTCCCTTACTTTCTACATGAAATGGCATGACATAAAGCGTTAAAGCAAATTCAGACACTTCAAAATCAACAACTTCTGTTGCCCCGTAAATTTTTATTCCATCTTTTACAAGCCACTTTCCATTTGTGAATTTCACTCAAACACCTCTTTTAAAAAGGGGGGAGGAATCCTCCCCCTTTATTTCATTTCAAGTGTATATTCAAAGCAAGTATCTCAGGAGCTACTTGTATCGATCCAACCATGTAATAAGGATATTGATCGTCTGGGAAGCCTGCCAACGTGCT
>JAVRKN010000041.1:0-10608 GCA_031962405.1 Athalassotoga sp.
CGCGTTACTTTTTCCAAGATCTCTTTCACAACTTTTATGTCCTCTTTATGCTCTTCGTCATCTCCGGGGGTTTCAAGCACCATTGGAATTGTTCTAAAAAATCCCTCTGAAAAGAACATTTCAAATCCTTTTACGCCTATATATCCTTTGCCTATTCTCTCGTGCCTGTCTTTATGGACACCGAGCGGAAACATCGAATCGTTTAAATGGCACATGACAAGGTGATCTCTTCCGATCGTCTCGTCAATTTCATCCATTAATTTTTTCATCCCGTCTTTCGATGTTATATCGTATCCAGCATCAAATCCATGACATGTATCGTAGGTGAAATGAAGATCGTAACCGCTTAGGTCGGCGATTTTTTTCAGTTGATGAAAGTTGTATCCTATATTTCCCCCCTTTGGAGAAACTATCTCGAGCAACAATTCAACGTCTTTTGGACATGCTTTCATTATGGTATCAATCGATCTGGCGGCTCTTTCAATGGCTTCTTCTTCAGATTCTCCAAGGCCGCTGCCTGGATGAACGTTGACATATTTGATTTTAAGCAAACTTGCAAGTTCAAGTTCTTTTTTCATAAGTGTTATCGATTTTTCAACTATTTCCTCGCGAGGACTTGCAAGGTTCACAAGATAACTTGCGTGGATCATCACTTTATCGTTTTTTATGTCATTTCTTTTCATCCCCGCTATGAATGCATCGCGTTCTGGATCGTTTGGCTTGACGTTTACATTCCACATTCTTGGGCTGTGAGAAAAGATTTGAAATGTATTTCCGCCTATTTCGATGGTTCTGTCTGGTATCGTCGAGAGCGGGCTTGTCATGTGAGCGCCGATGTACATTCAAATCACGTCTTTCATTTCAAATTTAACCTTTAGATTTTTGCCATCGAAATGTGATTCTATTTTCTTGCCGTTGAGTGTAACTTCGATGATTCTCCTTGGGGCGTTTAAAAAATTCATCTGGACTTTTTCGTATCTTCCTTCATATCCACGGTTTATGGCCTTTACCCCAATAGTGTATCCCTGAGGCGTTGTACCAACGGCGAATTCCCAAAGGTTGTACTTTCCAGACGCGTAATCGAGGGTTTCGCCATCATCCTCGTAGAGGTATCCAATGCCCTCTTGACCGTATAGATCGACGTAAAGGTTCATCTTGTCTTTTTCGAAGATGTAATTCATGGGATCGGTTCTAAAGATCATGGAATTTTCTTTCACAAAAATTGGAATTTCATCAAGAGGGGCATCGATTTTGTAAACGTGATCTGATTCGTAAAGGTTGCCGTTTCTCATGTCAATCCATCTTCCCTTGGGAATGTAAACCATTCTCCATCTTGAGTTGGGCTTTGTCACGGGTGCCACAAGGATTGAATCTCCAAAGAGAAATTCATCGTTTATCGAGTATAGATCCTCATTGTCCTGATCGAGAAACAAAAGCGGGCGCATGATGGGGATTCCATCTTTGTGTGAGAAGTAAAAGGCGGTGTATATGTAGGGGAAAAGTTCATATCTTAATTTCACATACTTCCTGATTATATCTTCGATCTTTTTGCCAAAGGCCCACGGTTCTTGACGCGCTGTGCCAATGGCGCTGTGATTTCTGAAAAATGGGAAAAAGGCACCCATTTCAGTCCATCTTGCAAGCAAATCTCCGTCTGCATTTCCTCCGAAACCGCCCACATCTGCCCCGGTAAATGCAACTCCGCTCATGCCGAGTCCCATCGAAATTGGCATTTCAATCTCAAGGTGTTCCCACCAACTCGAATTGTCTCCAGTCCATACGGCAGCGTATTTTTGAATGCCGGCAAATCCAGCCCTTGTCAAAATGAAAGATCTTTTGTTGGGCTTGTACATCTCAAAAGCCTTTCTTGTTGCCATCGCCTCAAGGTAAGCGTAAAGGTTTCTTACCTTGTAATGCGGCCATGAATTACCTTTATCGTCTTTGTGAACGATCTCGTCACCAAAGTCTTCTTGACCAAAGAACGCTTTCGCCTGACCCAAAACTTGAAAATCGATCTCTCCTTTTTGCATCAATTCAAAGATTTTAGCGGTTTTTGAATCAGTCCAGACTATCGCCGGCTCATTCATGTCATTCCATACACCGTCAACGCCGTTGTCAAAAAGTGATTTATGGGATTTTGCCCACCATTCTCTTACGTCCGATCTTAAAAAGTCCGGAAAATTACACCTGCCGGGCCAAACGTACCCTACGAAATCTCTTCCACTTCGATCTTTGGCAAAAGCATTTAGGGATTTTCCACTTTTGTATATTTCGTAATTTTCATCTATTTTCACGCCTGGATCGATTATGGTGACGATTTTAAATCCCAACTTTTTCATTTCTTCAGAGAATGCTTTTGGATCTCCAAAGTGTTTGCCCCACGTGAAGACTCTGTATCCATCCATGTAATCTATGTCAAGATATAAGACATCGCACGGGATATCATCCGATCTTAATTTTTTGGCAATACTCAAGGCTTCTTCAGATGTGGAGTAACTCCATCTTGATTGTTGATAACCGAGCGACCACGCTGGCGGCATTTCCATTCTTCCCACAAGTTTCGTGAATTTTTCGATGACATCTTGAACTTTTGGACCGTAAATGAAGTAGAGTTCAAGGCCATCATCTTTTACGGATATCTCAAAGGTATCTTCATTCATTTTGAAGGAAAGATATGAGGTTGAATTTGCAAATACCCCGACAGCCGGCTTTTTGGGCGAAAGCGCGATGAAAAATGGTATAGATATGTACATTGGATCGAGATCGGGCGTGTGAAGTGGATTGTCAGTGTTTATCATCTTGAAGTACTTTCCGCGCTTATCGAGATAGCCCATCTTCTCCCCAAAGCCGAAGAAATGGGCGTTTGAATACGAAAATTTTGCTGAAAAGCCATCATCGATTTTTGAATCTTCTTCGACAATGAGAATTTTATCTCTGTCTGAGGCGTTTAATTTTCCGTTTTTCTCTTCGCACTTAAAGTTGGGATACCCTTCTTCGTATGGTGAGGTTACATCGATGGGGTTTTTCGGATTGCCGTAAATGACCTTAAAAATCGAACCGTTGATTTTTTCAATCTTAGGCATTTAGACCCTCCTTATTTGTAAAATTCAGAAACGGGCTGAAACTGGCTTTTCATTCTAAGCAATTCAGAGGAGCCGTTTTTAGAGACAAGAAAATATGTATCAGAGGCATCGGCACTCGTTATAACGCAAGATCGATCGAGCGATATCGTGTAAGATGTTTTCACAGTCGGCGTGCCTGAGAGAAAGAAGATGTAATTAGAAAGTCCAGGCCTCATCTCTGTCTGAAGCAAGAGCTGACCATTCTTCGTCACGTTTATGAAAACACTTTTCTTGCCCGTTATGTAAATGCTTAAATAATCCGAATTGGGATTGATGGAAGAAAAGGTCAAGATCTTTTCAAGATCGAGATCGCTGTTTGCAAGAAAATTGTACGAATTTATGTACTCGTCTACAATTCCGCCGGGAGATATGCTTTGTTTCAGAGCCGAGATGGCCGCATCGTCCTCATTCAGCCTGCCATTGATCGATTCAATTGTTTTGTTCAAGTTAGAGATTTCTTCTGCATTTGATCTGATAAATGCAAAATCCAGTATGCTCATAAAAGTTGCAAAAATGGCCGCAACGATTATTACTATGACGATTATTTTATAAATGATCGGAGTATTTTCCTCTTCGTTCAACAGATCACATCCATTTCACGATGTCATTTTTGCCTTAAGATGTTTATCAAATCCATCTTGTTTTCCTTCTTGTTGATAAGCCTTTTTATGTTTTCACGGTGTCTGTAAACGCTTAAAGCAAAAAGAAAAACCAGGGTAATTCCGAAATATTCCTGTCCCAAGATAAAGGCCAGTATCGATCCAAAACCAAGGCCTATCATCGAAGCCAAAGAAACGTATTTGGTCCCAAGGGTAAAGACAAGCCAAATGCCGAGAATGCCAAGGGCAATGAAAGGGTTAACGGCAAAGACAAAACCCAAGGTTGAGGCTACCCCTTTTCCTCCCTTGAATTTCATGTAAATTGGATAGTCATGCCCTACAACGGCCAATGTGCCAGAAAGCAGTATCCAGACGAGATCAAATCCCAAAAGCCTTGCGATCAAAACAACGATGAAAGATTTAAAGATGTCAAGAAACATGGAAAGGAAACCAATCGCAGGTCCTGCTGCCCTTAGGGCATTTGTACCGCCAACATTTCCGCTTCCAACTTTTCTTACGTCTACGCCTTTTAAATGGGGCAAGATGTAACTAAAAGGTATGCTGCCTACCAAGTAAGAAATTATCACCCAAATTATTTCAAAGATCATGGCTCTCTTCTCGCTTTTACTATTATCTTAAGTGGCGTTTTTGCAAACTTGTCTATCTGTTTTCTCAAAAAGTTTTCGTAAGATCTTTTCATGCTGTCATCAAAGAGTTCTGGAAAATTAACAAAAACGGAAATTGTCGGAGGTGCCGTGGCAACCTGAGTTGCATAGAAGATCTTCAATTTCGATGAAAAGGAATGCTCAGCCGAAAAGCGCGAAGAAGCATTTGCTATTTTCGATGTTTGGACTTTTGATGTGTAGCCGTCATAAAGATCGACAATTTCTTGCATTAGATTGTCTATGTTCCATTTTTCAGTTGAACATACCGGCACAAAAGGGCTGTAAGATATGAAAAAAAGCATTTTTTGGGCTTCATCAAGGATCTCTTTTCTCGCGATGTCCCATTTGTTCAAAACTACAATCGGTGCCTTTGAATACTTCAATATCATGGAAGCAATCTTTTTGTCCTGCTCGACGATCTTTTCTGAAGCATCGATTACCAGCAAGGAGATGTCAGAATTCATGATGGCCCTTATCGTTCTTGCTCCGCTGAAAGATTCTACCGTGCCCTTTTCAACGTGAGATCTTCTTCTCAAACCCGCCGTGTCTATGAAAAGCAATTCCTTTCCCTTGTAATTGAATGACGCGTCTATGGTATCCCTCGTGGTGCCAGGTATGTCTGTCACTATGGAGAGATTTTCGCCAATTAAGGCGTTTAGCAGCGAAGATTTCCCAACATTTGGTCTTCCCACGATGGATACCTTTACGGTCGTTTCAATCATCTTTTGATCGGATTCTGGAATGTTCTTCAATATAGTTTCTCTCAGATCGTCAAAACCAATGTTGTGCTCGGCAGACACAAAAAGCGGCTCTCCCATTGCAATGGAGTATATCTCGTCTAAATTCTTTTTGTACGCCTCTCCTTCCGCTTTGTTGACGACTAAAATGTATTTTTTCCCAGATTTTCTTATTATATCGGCAACTTCTTCGTCCTCTTCCGTTATGTTAGATCTTCCATCGATTACAAAGATCACCAAAGATGACAACGATATCCAACGTTTTAAAGCCTCATTCATGCTTTTTTCTATGTCATCAGCTGGATCGGCAAAATATCCTGGAAGATCAACCATCCTGATGTTTTTTCCTTCCAGATTTATGTCAGAAATAACCGGATCTCTGGTTAAGCCTTCGTAATCGGCCACCAGAGATCTTCTGAAACCAACAAGTTTGTTGAATATACTTGACTTCCCAACGTTTTTCTTTCCTGCTATGACAACTGCAGGCAAATTAAGATTACTTTTCACCTTTTTGATTCACCATTTCTCCTATTGTCGTTCTCATAGGTCCTTGATTGAAGAATTCTTCTTCCTTTGGAGATTCTTTCTTGGCATGCGGTGCCTCGGCAGGTTCTCCCTTTATGGTTACAACCATGTCTCTTTCATCAAGTTGAGGGTTGTAAGATACCTTGTGCACCTTTGCGTTGAAGACGTCCCCAACTTTTATTCCTTCGTAGAATTGACTCTTGGGGAGAAATCCTTCGATGTTAAAATCTATGACTCGCAAAATTGCCCCTGAATTCTTGAGATTGACGACTTCACACTCAACGGGGGTGCCTATTTTCACGTTTTTCGCCAATTCTTCCCACGGATCTTTTTGCAATCTTTTAACGCTTAACTTTATCCTTCTTTTTTCAGGATTTATTTCGAGAATTTTTGCCGCAACTTCCTGATTTTTCTTGAAAAGATCGGCTGGATTCTTGACGAAATTCCAAGACAGTTCAGATATGTGTGCAAAGCCAGAAACTTCGTCCTCAATGCCAAGTATGACTCCCGTGTCAAGTATCTTCTCAACTTTTGTCTTGACTGTATCGCCTACATGATACTTCTCTTCGATGTTGTTCCATGGATCCCCTTCAACATCTTTTATGCTGAAGGAGATTCTTCTCTTGTTTTTGTCTATCTCCGTGACTTGAACCTTTACACGGTCATTTTCATGGAAGTAATCTTTCAAATTTCTTCTGTAATTTCCCCAAAAGATGTCTTCAGATCTGACAAGACCTTTTATGCCGTCTGAAATTTTTACAAAAACGCCGTAAGGCGCTATGCCTGTGACTGTTGCATCAACAACGGCACCGATGGGATATTTCGCCTCTATATCCTCCCACGGATCTGGAGAAAGCCTCTTAAGGCTTATAGACATTTTCCCATTTGCAATGTCTTTCGATATGACAACACCCTCAATTTTATCGCCAACACGGAATTTATCCTTGAAACTAACACTTTTATCCCAACTTATCTCGCTTCTTGGAAGCAATGCCGTCATTGGGCCAACATCCACGAAGGCTCCAAAAGAGGTTATGTCCTTTACAGTACCACTCACCTTATCGCCAACGTTGATGCCATTTAAAAATTCTTCAACTTGCTTTTTCACGAGCGCATCCATTGAAAGCACTATGTTGTGTCCGTTGTTGCGATCTTCAAAATTTATAACTTCAAATTCAAATTCTTTTTTTACGAGATCATCATTTGATATGCTGTTTAAATAAGACGCTTGCGATCCTGGCAGGAAAGCAGAGAGTACGCCTCCAATTTCAACGGTATACCCACCTCTAACTTTTTTGGTAACATGGCCCTTTACCGGTTTCTTTTCTTCGAGACTTTTCTTTACTTCTTCGAGAAGTTTGGGGATAACGAATTTTCTTTCAGAAAGGTACGTTCTTGCCCCTTCTTCTTCTCCCTTATAATTAATAACCACAGCTTCTATTACATCGCCTGGTTTGTAATCCTCAGGATTTTTAACAAGATCCTTCTTCGTTATGATTCCTTCAGTTTTAGCGGAAAGATCGACTATGACATATTCGGTTCCGGAACTTAAAATTGTACATTTTCTTACTTCTCCAGGAGTTGGCGTTCCAATATTCTCCTCACTATCAATATACCTTTTGAATTCTTCACTGCTGTTAAGCACTTCGCCGTTTTCCATGATTTTCGCCCCGAAGGGCACACCTCCTTTAATTTTTGAACATCCTCAACTTTTCAACGATCTCGTTTACGATTCTCATTGAAGTTGAGGTTCCACTGCAAATTCCAACACTTTCGGCAGAATCGAACCACTCTGGTTTCAAATCTGCTGCACTTAAAACAAGGTAAGTTTTATAGTTGATGCTTTTGGATATGTTAAAAAGTTTTTTTGTGTTAGAGCTCTTATCACTTCCTATCACAAGGCAGACGTCATTTTCGCTTGCTAATCTCTTCACCTCTCTTTCTCTTTGATAAGTAACGTTGCATATGCTATTTTTTATCATGATAGTCGACAGATTATCTATGTCTTCAACTATTGCCTTTGAAATCTCTTTAAATCCATCTGCGTCCATCGTTGTTTGTGAAAAAACGGCTATTTTCTTTGTATCATATTTTACATTTTCTTTGGAATCAAAAACCTTCAAATCTTTGACAACACTTTTGAGAAAAACAACTTCATCGTGTTTATCATGGCCATAAAGCAGCACTTCAAATCCCGCTTTTTGTGCCGCTAAAATCGACTCTGAAAGCGATAAAACAACGGGACACGTTGCGTCAACAACTTTTTTGGCATTTAACTTTATCTTTTCAAGCATCTCGATCGGCACGCCGTGCGCCCTTATAAGTACTGTGGAGTCAGAAAGATCCGGCCATTCTGCAGCAAGGTTAAAGGTTTTGAGGCCCAATTCCTCAAGTGCTTTCATTTCCTTTTCGTTGTGTATGAGTTCTCCAGTAACGTAGACATTTTCTCCTTTTTCAAGCAGATCTTTTGCGATCTGGACTGCTTTATCAACTCCAAAACAAAAACCTATATCTTTAGCAACCTGAACCTTCAACACTTTTTATCCTTTCCGTGTAAAGATCGTATATTTTATCTATCACATCTTCAAGAGACAGGCCATCTGTAAGCACTATAACGGCATCTGACGCTGGTTTCAAAGGTGCCACCTCTCTTGATGAATCGATTGAATCTCTTTCTTTTATCTCGCTTATTATATCTTCAAAATTGGCCTTTAAACCTTTCGAAACGATCTCTTTATACCTTCTCTTTGCCCTTTCTTCAACTGAGGCCGTGAGAAAAATTTTCAAAAAAGCATCTGGCAACACAACGGTACCTATGTCTCTACCTTCAACGACGAAATTGCCATCTTTAACTATTTCTCTGCTTTTTTTTGTTATTATTTCCCTTATCTCAGGTATTTCAGCAACTTTTGAAACGACTCTGCCGACCTCTAAAGTTCTCAAGTCTTCTTCATGGACTTCTCCATCCATGATAATGGCATCATCAAAGGCTGAAAAATGCTTTTTGTCGATCATTTCAAAAAAATCTCGAGAGAATTCCGGCTGTCCAGCTTTAAGCCACAAAAGAGCCACTGCTCTGTATATGTTTCCCGTGTTAAGGTGCCCAAATCCCAGCTTTTTTGCAAGGCCACTTGCAACTGAACTTTTGCCAGAACCGGCTGGACCATCTATTGCTATGTAAATCATGATCTACGATCGTTATCGATTGGTATAAATCTTGAGCACATCATCGATGTTCCTCCAATTTTATTCCCAGTTCTCTGAGTTGGGCCTCTGGAACTTCGGAAGGAGTATCCATCATGAGATCGCTTCCGCTTGCAGTCTTTGGAAAGGCTATAACATCGCGCAAAGAACTTACTCCAAGCATGACAGAGACGAGTCTATCTACACCTATGGCAAAGCCGGCGTGTGGTGGGGCGCCATACTCAAAAGCCTCAAGGAAAAAGCCAAAGCGCTTCTTTGCCTCTTCTTCAGTTATACCGATAAGTTTGAAAACCCTTTCCTGAAGTTCTCTCGTGTGAATTCTAACACTTCCACTGCCCATTTCCCATCCGTTTATGACAAGATCGTACGAATGCGCTCTTATTTTTGACAGATCATTTGACTCATTATTAAGATCTTCGAGGTAAGGCATGGTGAAAGGATGATGTTGCGCTTGAAATCTTTTTTCCTCTTCGTTCCATTCGAACATTGGAAAATCATTTATCCACAAAACTTTAAAGGTATTTTGAGGTATTATTCCGATCTTATTGGCAATTTCAGTCCTTGCCCTTCCCAAGAAGGTGCTAACGTCATTTTTCTTTCCAGCACAAATGATCACCGTTTCGTCTTCTTTTACCTTCACATCAGATTCAACGGCGGAGAGCAATTTGCCAATACCGCCCGTGAAATTGTTGCCATGAAATTTTGCCCATCCAAGCCTCAAATTTGAAGATTTGGCCGACTCTGAGTAAGTATCAAGATCTTTTCTGGAGATCACATCATTTTTTGGAATTACTATCATCTTGACCTCTTCCCCAGCTTTGGGACTCAAAAAATCAAGTTTAGATACAAAATTTTTGGATGTAAGATTTTCCATCCGCATGTCAAATCTTAAATCAGGCTTGTCAGATCCGTAAAGTTCCATGGCAGTCTGGTATTGCATCACTGGCACATCGCCTATGTCTATTCCGCGCACTTCTTTGAAAAGGTATTTAACAAGATTTCCAACAGTTTCCTGGACATCTTCCTGATCGACAAAGGACATTTCAAGATCTATCTGAGTAAATTCTGGCTGCCTGTCTGCGCGAAGATCTTCATCTCTAAAACATCTTGCTATCTGGTAATATCTATCAAAACCTGCTATCATGAGCAATTGTTTGAATATTTGAGGAGATTGGGGAAGGGCGTAAAAAGTGCCTTGTTTCAAGCGAGACGGAACGATGAAATTTCTTGCTCCCTCAGGAGTTGATTTCATAAGGTAAGGCGTTTCTATCTCTAAAAAATCCAGCGAATTGAGATATTCTCTTGTCTTTTGAACGAGATTGTGCCTGAAGATCAAGTTGCGTTGAAGTGATCTCCTCCTTAAGTCAAGATACCGGTACTTAAGCCTTATGTCTTCATTTCCTTCATCGCGATTCGTGTATATGGGAGGAGTTTTAGATTCGGCGAGAATCTCGACTTTCTCAGCCAGCAACTCTATGTCTCCACTTGCAAGATCGACATTTTTAGCATCTTTAGGCCTTTCTCTTACGATGCCTTCGACACCGATTACGTACTCGCCCGAGAGCACTTTTGCCGTTTCATACGCTTGCGTCCCCGGTTCGAACAAGACCTGAACGATACCATATCTGTCCCTTACCCACACGAAAATTATACCACCAAGATTTCTTATCCTATCGACCCAGCCGTTTATTACAACCGTTTTATCCGTCAAAGATTTATTCAACTCGTGAAGTCTATGAGTTCTTTTAAGCATTTT
>JAVRKN010000042.1:0-10523 GCA_031962405.1 Athalassotoga sp.
GCTGCGGAGGCTTCCTCACGGACAACATGTCCTCCGCCTTACCACTCACTAATCCTTAATCTCTATTCCCTAATCTCTAACCCCTAATGCCTAATCCCTGTATTTTCTATATGCTATACGCCTATATGTCATATGATTCACGCGTGAGTACTCCTCCACCTAAAAGTTCTTTGTTTTTGTAAAAAGCAATTATCTGTCCAGGAACTGGAACGACAGGCTCCTTAAAGTTCACAATTCCACTATTCGGGTCAAAAGTGCATTTTACAAGAGGAGAGGTACTCCTTACTTTACACTCACAATCAAGGAGAGAGGATATGTCATAAAAGAGATTCAGGTCCCTTACGTGCGAGTAAGTCTTGAACAAGTCGGATTTTTTGCCGACTTTTATCTTATTTTCAACGGGATTTACATCTACAACGTAAACTTTTTCTCCAGTCGCCACACCGACTCCTTTTCTCTGGCCTATGGCGTACATTTGATATCCATCGTGATGGCCTATGATCTGATCTTCCATATTCACAATTGGTCCTTGATGTAAATCAACACCATTTGATCTGAAAAAATTACCCAAATCTCCATCTGGAATAAAGCAAACATCTTGACTGTCTGGTTTTGTTCCAACGATAAGATCATTTTTGATCGCGATTTGTCTTACGTCTGCTTTTTTCATACTTCCAACGGGCAAAATAAGTTTATTGAAGAGATCTTTTTCAACGAGTGAAAGAAAATAAGATTGATCTTTTTTAGTTTCATTTGCCATGTAGACCTTTCCATCTTTAACAATGGCGTAATGGCCCGTTGCCCACATCTCTGCCCCCATCCTTTCACCAAATGTTTTGAGAGCCCAAAACTTCATGTTTTTGTTGCACCATGCACAAGGATTGGGAGTTATGCCAGATCTGTATCCATCGAGAAACGGTTTTATTATTCTTTCTCTAAATTCTTCTTTAAGATCGACTATTTCTAAGTGTATGCCCAATTTTTTTGATATCTTTAGAGCATCCATTGTATCATCGGGGCTACAACATACTTTTCTTTTTAACTCGTAATTTGAAAAAAACAGATCATCTTCCATTTTAAAATGAATCCCAACGACATCATATCCTGCTTCTTTTAGCAAAAATGCACTCACCGCACTATCTACTCCGCCACTCATCGCAACTAAAACTTTCAATTTGCACCACCAATCAGATCATGATCTTGAATTTGCATTCTTAATGATGATATAATAATCAAGAAAAAGATTTTTAACTATACGACTTCATTGTAAACAATTCTTCTCAATGTCTAATTCAATTTTACAACATTTTTGTGGGCGGAGATCAAAGATGAATAACTTCATTTTTCAAAAGCTCAAATTGAAGAACACGCTTTTTTTAAGCAACAAGATGTTGCTATCTTTGAAGTTGTTGAGCACAAATACTTTGGATCTCGAAGAGGAAATAAATAAAATAGTCGAAGAGAATCCATTTCTTGAGGCAGAAATACTTGCGATGCCAAAAGATTACAGAAGTGCTAAAAAGAATGATAGCGAAGAAGATTACATTGAAAATTATGAGGTTGAAAATCGGTCTTTGAAACCATACTTAATGGATCAATTTTACGCTTTAGAATATGATGAATCAAAAGAAAGAATTTTTCTCTATTTGCTTGATCTCGTTGATCAACATGGCTTCATAAGATCGGAAATTGAAGAAATCGCAAAAGACATAAAGGCCCGTCCAGAAGAGGTTAAGGAAGTTCTAAAGATATTGAAATCTCTTGATCCACCAGGAATAGGAAGTAAAAACATAGAAGAAGCGCTTAAATGTCAAACTGATGATCAAGACGCCAGAATTTTGATCGATTTGCTTGACATGATTTACAAGGATCCACAAGAAGCGTTGAAGAGATCTGGAATGTCAAAAGAAAGATTCGAAAGGGCACTTTCAAAGATCAAAAGTCTCAACCCTTATCCAGCAAATGGCTTTTATGAATTTTCATACACTCAATACGTTGAACCAGATATCTTTGTGATAAAGAAAGACAATGGGCATGAGGTGTTCATTAACGATCGCATCGATGTAAAATTCTCATCTCTCGAATTCTACAACGAATTGATTAACTCTGGAAACCCATCCTACATTGAATTTGCAAAGTTAAAATACAATCAAGCAAAAAATTTAGTTGAAGCATTTTTGAAAAGAAAAGAAACTCTGTTGAAATTCGGAAAGTTAATAGCCGAAAAGGAAGTAGACTTCTTTAACGGTGGTAAATTAGTTCCACTCAAAGTATCATTGGTTGCCTCAGAACTCGAGATCAATCCTTCAACCGTTACAAGGATAATTTCTTCAAAATATATAAAAACTCCAAGAGGCATATACCCTTTAAAATTCTTCTTTGAAAGATTTCTATACAAGAGTAGCCATAAAAGCCTCTCGAGAAACGAAATAAAAGAAAGAATTTCTGATTACATATCAAAAGAGGATAAAAAAGCCCCTCTGTCAGATTCAAAAATAGAAGAAATGTTGATGTCAGAAGGGATAAAAGTGAGTAGAAGGGTTATAGCCAAATACAGAGAAGAACTCATGATACCTTCCTCTTCAAAAAGGAAGATGAAATGAAGACAGTCATCTTTGCTGGAGGAGATTACAAGGAATACGATTTTTATAGATCGGTTATACCCTTTTTTGATGTCAAGATAGCGGCAGATTCAGGTGCGAATTTCTTGAAGTTAGTGAATGTTGTTCCAGACATTTTAATAGGAGATATGGATTCAATCAACGAAGAGACGTTGCAATTTTGTGAGATGAATGGATCTAAGATCATTCGCTTTCCACCTCAAAAAGATGAGATAGACACAGAACTTGCAATGATAGAGGCCAGTAAAATTGGATCTGAAATCATCTTTATCGCCGGTGCTTTTGGTACAAGACTTGATCAGACTTTGGGAGTTTTTAGATTGATGGAGCGTTTTAAGAAAAGCGTAATTTTCAACGAGGATGTTTGCGCTTTTATCATAGATCATCCGTTAGATCTTGAAAGCATAATCGGAGAAACTTGGTCGATCATACCACTTCAAAAAGACGCGAACAACGTTTCTCTTAAGGGATTTAAGTACGATCTGGACCGTAAAAAAATGGAATATCTCAGGCCCTATGGGATAAGTAATGAATCGTGTGAAAGAAATGTTTTCATAGATCCTGGAGACGGTAAGTTGCTCGTTTTCAGGTATCATTCAAGATCTTTTGGATGGATAGAGGAACTTTCGTTCAAATTAAGATAGAGGTGATGAAGATGAAGGAGGAAAAAACGATCCGTCAGTTGAAAAAAGAGGCTATGTTGTTAAAGATCAAAGGATATTACAACATGACCAAGTCCGAACTGGCCGAAGTTATTTCGAGAAGAAGGATGGAACTTTCAAAAAAAATTCGCGAACTTGACAAGATGGAACTTGACGAATTAAGAAAATTATCAAGGGAATTTGATTTGAAAATTCCATGGAAATCCACCAGGAATACTTTTATAAAAAAGGTAAGAGAATTTTTAGAAAATCTTAAGTTGAGTGGCGAAGCAGAAGAACAAAGATCCGAAAGTCCTAATTTATCGCGTCAAAATGTTTCTTCCTTTGAAACAGAAGTATCTCAAAGTATCGAAAAACCATCTCAAAAAATATCGCCTCTTCCTTCAACTTATTTCAAAGACAAGTTCTTTGGTTTTGAAGTAAATCCAAATTGGATTTACTTTTACTGGGACTTTTCAAATAAAACGCTTGATCTCATAAAAAATCATTTAACCCTTACCTTACGCGTTTACGACGTTACCTACATAGAGTTCAATGGCACGAATGCTCACAGGACATTCGAAATGGAAATAGACAAGAATACCAGAAAATATTACATCTTTGTCCCTCAATCTGGAGCAGATTACATCGCTGAGATAGGCTACAAAGAAAACAACAGATTTATGCCTCTTTTAAGATCGAATCTCGTTTCAACACCTCCTTCTTCAGCCAAGATAGCGCAGATGGAACTTTGGATGGATCTTAAAACAAGAAGAAAATTCACTGAGATGAGCCCTTCAAGAAGAGTTTTAAGGATAGAAAAACTCACGGGGCTTTCTTCGATGCCAACGAGTCAATTCAAATCTGGCGGAGCATTTTTTGTACTTAGCGGGAGGCGAGGATCTTGAAGGGAAAAATACTTTTGATGCTTCATGCGCATCTTCCATACGTTAATCACCCAGATCATGCATATTTTTTAGAAGAAAATTGGTTATTTGAAGCGATAACGGAAACTTACATTCCTTTACTTATGGCCTTTAAGAGGCTTGAAGATGACAACGTACCTTTTGGAATAACGATTTCTTTGAGCCCCCCTTTGATCGAAATGTTGGCTGAGCATACGCTCGTTGATAAGTACAAAAGACATCTTGAATCGCTCATGGAACTTGCAAAAAAAGAGGTTGATTTTACAAAAAAAGAGCCTCTGAAGCATGAAATGGCGTTGAAATATCTTAAAGATTTTAAAGAAGAATATGAATTTTTTAACAAATACAACGGAAACCTTTTAGAGGCATTTAAAGATGCCAAAAAAAGTGGTAACGTTCAGTTGATAACGTGCAATGCCACTCATGGATTTCTGCCAATGATGAAGATAAATCCAAAAGCAGTTCATGCTCAAATCGCGATAGGCGTTAAGGCATTCGAGACAAGAATGGAAGACCATCCAAACGGAATGTGGCTTGCCGAATCTGGATATTATCCAGGTCTTGACAAAGAACTCGCCATGCAGGACATAAATTTCTTTTTTGTAGATTCTCACGGTTTATGGTATGCCGATGTTCCACCTCATTACGATGTTTACAGACCAGTTATGACTCCGTCGGGAGTTTTTGTGTTCGCAAGAGATCCTGAATCAAGCGAACAAATTTGGTCTGCCCAACTTGGATACCCAGGCGATTGGAATTACAGAGAATTTTACCGAGATGTCGGATTTGACAGGCCTTTTGATTACATAAGGCCATACATCGATCCGTCAGGAGTCAGGATAAATACAGGCATAAAATACCATAAAATAACTGGCAACGTTCCCTTGGGAGAGAAGGCTCTTTATGATCCGCAAATGGGCCTTCAAACGGCCTTAACGCATGCCAAAGATTTTGTGCAGAAAAAATCTTCCCAAGTACGCAGGCTTAAAGAACAAATGGACATCGATCCGATCATAGTTGCCCCATTTGATGCCGAACTCTTTGGGCATTGGTGGTACGAAGGTCCAAAGTTTTTAGAATTCTTTTTAAGAGAAGCCTCAAAATCGGACGTTCTTGAATCTTCAACTCCAGATAAGGTCTTGGATTCGCTCGACGACGTCCAAATTTTAACCCCTGCCGCATCAAGTTGGGGTGCAAATGGATACAATGAAACATGGGTGAATGGATCCAATGATTGGATATATCCCCATCTTCACGAAGCAGAAGAAAGAATGCACGAACTCGCAAGTCAATATTTGAATGCCTCCGACTCTCTTTACATACGTGCACTTAACATGTGTGCGAGAGAATTGTTGCTTGCCGAATCGAGTGATTGGGCTTTCATAATGACCACTGGTACCTCTGTTGAATATGCGGTTAACAGAACTAACACACATTTATCACGTTTTCTTGAAATATATGATGCAATAAAGTCGCATAATATAGATGAGAAAAAGATAGAACTTTACGAGTGGCTCGATCCGATCTTTCCATACATCGACTACAGAGTCTACGCATGATTTTGATGAGATAAGTTAGGTTTACCAAATGAATGTTGTACCTTTTAGAAGGGTATCTTTTTTGTCGGTTCACAATTAACGAAAGATTTCTTGGATTTGCAAATAAAATAGTAGGAGGTAAAAATGGCAAGAAAAATGAGTACTATGGATGGAAATACGGCTGCGGCTCACGTTGCTTACGCTTTCACCGAGGTAGCCACGATATACCCCATAACTCCATCTTCTCCGATGGCCGAACTCACAGATCTGTGGTCTGCTCAAGGAAGAAAAAACATATTTGGTCAAAGGGTAAATGTGGTAGAAATGCAATCTGAAGGCGGAGCTGCCGGCGCAATGCACGGAGCTTTAGTTGCAGGCTCTTTGGCGACGACTTATACCGCTTCCCAAGGATTACTTTTGATGATTCCAAATATCTACAAAATAGCGGGTGAACTTTTGCCAGGCGTTTTCCACGTTGCGGCAAGAACAGTGGCAGCCCATGCTCTTTCGATATTTGGAGATCATTCAGACGTTATGGCTGTAAGGCAAACAGGAGTGGCCTTGCTTGCATCTAACAGTGTTCAAGAAGTCATGGACCTTGGAAGTATTGCGCATTTATCGGCAATAAAGTCAAGAATACCATTTTTGCATTTCTTCGATGGCTTTAGAACATCTCACGAAATCCAAAAGATAGAAGTATTCGAATACGATGAACTTGCAAAACTGCTCGATTGGGATGCCCTGAAAGCCTTCAAAGACAGGGCCCTTAATCCAGAACATCCAAAAACCATGGGAACGGCCCAAAATCCAGATATCTTCTTTCAGGCTAAAGAATCTTCCAACAGATTTTACATGGCAGTTCCAGATATCGTCGCGGATTACATGGAAAAGATATCAAAACTCACCGGCAGAGAATACAAACCTTTCAATTATTATGGAGACCCAGATGCCGATCGCATCATAATCGCCATGGGATCTGTCAATGAGGCAGCATCAGAAGTGGTTGATTATTTGAATTCCAAAGGTGAAAGAGTTGGATTGATCAAGGTTCACCTTTACAGACCTTTTTCAGAGAAGTACTTCTTCGATGTTTTACCAAAGACGGTTAAAAAAATTGCTGTACTCGATAGAACTAAAGAATCCGGTGCTCTTGGGGAACCACTTTACGAAGACGTAAGAACGTTATTTTATGGAAAATCAAATGCCCCTCTTGTGGTTGGAGGACGTTATGGATTAAGTTCAAAGGATACAACCCCTTCTCAAATAAAGGCAGTATTTGACAACTTGAAAAGTTCAAGTCCAAAGAATTGGTTTACAATTGGAATTGTAGACGATGTCACAAATACATCTTTGCCAATTAATGAGAAATTGAACACCTCCGCAGAGGGAACTATAAGGTGCAAATTCTGGGGATTTGGATCAGATGGCACGGTTGGGGCAAATAAGGATGCCATAAAGATCATAGGCGATAACACCAAAATGTACGCGCAAGGCTATTTTGCATATGATTCGCACAAATCCGGAGGCGTCACGATATCTCACTTAAGATTTGGAAATAGTCCAATAAGATCAACTTATCTCATAGAAGAAGCAGATTATATCGCATGCCATAAGCAATCTTACGTTTACCAGTACGATGTGTTGGACGGACTTAAAAAAGGTGGAACCTTTGTCCTTAACACGATCTGGAAAGAGTCAGATCTCGACAAAAAACTTCCAGGAAAGATGAAGAAGTATCTGGCAGAAAATGACATAAACTTTTACATAATAGATGCCACACACATAGCGATGAACATAGGACTTGGTGCAAGAATAAACATGATAATGCAAGCGGCGTTCTTCAAACTTACAAATGTGATACCAATAGATGATGCCGTTAAATACCTAAAAGAGGCCATAGTTCATTCCTACGGATCAAAGGGAGAAAAGGTTGTTCAGATGAATTATGAGGCCGTTGATCAAGGAATAAATGCACTTGTAAAGGTCAAAATCCCTGCTTCATGGAAGAATGCAAAGGAAAATGAGAATATGCCAAATATTCCAGAAAGACCTGATTTCGTGAAGAATATTGCAGACGTCATGAACAGGCAGGAGGGCGACAAACTTCCAGTGTCTGCCTTTGTTGGCCGCGAAAATGGCGAATTTCCTCAAGGAACGGCTGCCTATGAGAAAAGAGGGATAGCAGTTGAAGTTCCTGAGTGGCAACCAGATAGTTGTATCCAGTGCAACCAGTGCGCATTCGCATGTCCCCATGCCGTCATAAGACCTTTCTTACTCGATGAGGACGAAATGAAGAAGGCTCCCAGTGGGTTTGTGACTAAAAAGGCAACTGGAAAGGGTCTTGAGGGTTTACAGTATAGGATCCAAATTTCTCCTCTTGATTGTACCGGGTGTGGAGTTTGCGTTGACGTATGTCCGACGCCGAAAAAATCTCTTGTCATGAAACCTTTGGAAGATCAAGAAAAGGAGATTCCGAATTGGGATTTTGCGATAAAAGAAATAAGTGATAAGTCAGATAGGGTACCACTCGACAGTGTGAAGGGCAGTCAATTTGCAAGACCACTCTTAGAATTTTCAGGGGCATGCCCTGGTTGCGGTGAAACGCCTTACGCAAAACTTGTCACACAACTCTTTGGAGACAGGATGATAATAGCAAATGCCACGGGCTGTTCATCAATTTGGGGCGCATCAGCACCATCAACGCCATACACTACAAACAGCGAAGGTAGAGGACCGGCATGGGCAAATTCTCTTTTCGAAGACAACGCTGAGTATGCCCTTGGCATGGAACTTGCCGTAAAATACGCTCGAAATAGGCTTGCTGATCTCATGAATGAACTCATAAAATTGAATATACCTCAGGAAATAAAGGCACCTTTCATGGAATGGCTTGAAGGCAAAGACGATGCAAGATCTTCGAAGGCTGCGACGTTGAAAATATTAAAGGTCCTTGATACGAAATTAACGGACAAAAGGGCAATGGAGATTCTAAAGGAAATAAAAGATAGAAGGGATCTTTTGATAAAGAAATCCATCTGGGCCTTCGGAGGAGATGGGTGGGCATATGACATAGATTACGGTGGCCTTGATCACGTGCTTGCATCCAATGAAGACGTCAACGTGCTTGTCTTTGACACAGAAGTCTATTCAAATACGGGTGGTCAAGCATCAAAATCAACTCCAGAGGCTGCCGTTGCACAATTTGCCGCTTCTGGTAAGAAAACGACTAAAAAGGATCTCGGCCGCATGGCAATGACTTACGGATATGTTTATGTGGCTCAGGTGGCCATGGGAGCAAACATGTATCAAACTCTTAAGGCATTCTTGGAAGCAGAAAGCTATCCTGGCCCATCTTTGATAATAGCCTATTCTCCTTGTATAAATCACGGAATAAAGGCTGGAATGGGTAAAATGGCAGAACAAGAAAAGCGTGCCGTTGAAGCCGGATATTGGCATCTTTTCAGGTACAACCCATTACTTCGAAAAGAGGGGAAAAATCCATTCGTGCTCGATTCGAAGGAACCAAAGGCCTCCTTTGAAGATTTTCTCATGAGCGAAGTGAGATATTCATCCCTGAAAATCACTTTCCCAGAAATAGCCGATCAACTCTTCAAAGTTGCCGCAGAAGATGCCAAAGAAAGATACGAAATTTACAAAAAATTAAGTGAGGGGTGATCTCGATGAATGCCATAGATTACGCACTGAAGATGGAAATCGATGGAAAAGCTTTTTATGAAAAAATATCGAAAGAAACTACTGAGCCACGCGTTAAACAGATTTTTGATATGCTGGCAAAAGACGAACAAAGGCATTACGATATAATAAATGGTTTCAAAAAGACTTTTTACAATTACAAAGGCACTGATACCTTCAAGACGACAAAAAATATCTTTTCGGAAGCGCTCAAGAAAAAACAAACTTTCAACGTCAACGTGAATGTCTTTGAAGTTTATCAGCAAGCCATAGAGATGGAAAAGAAAAGCGTCGAACTTTACTCTGATGAGGCTGTCAAATCGAAAAACAAGGATGAAAAGAACATACTTCTAAAGCTTGCGGAAGAAGAAAAAAAGCATCAAACCATCCTTGAAAACTTAATGGAATTCATCCGTAAGGGAGACGAATGGGTAGAATCACCAGAGTTCAGTCATCTTGATGAATTTGACAAATTTTCTAACAAAGACAAGTATTAAAAATGATAAAATAGAACGGGTTCTCCCGTTCTATTTTTTTAACATAAGGAAGGGATATGTCTTGGAAAACACATTGGTACTCATAAAGCCAGATGGAGTTAAAAGAGGATTGATCGGTGAAATCATTTCACGCTTCGAAAAAAAAGGATTTAAAATCGTAAATATGAAGATGTTGCAAATGACAAAAGCACTTGCAGAAGATCATTATGCTGAACACAAGGGAAGGCCATACTACGACCGACTCATAGAATATATAACAAGTGGTCCAATAGTCGCAATGGTCTTAGAAGGCGACGATGCTGTTAACATAGCCAGAATAATGATAGGCAAGACCTCTCCATCTGAATCTCTTCCAGGAACGATAAGGGGAGATTTTTCGATGAATGTAACCGTTAACGTCATCCATGCGTCTGATTCGATAGAAAGCGCTGAAAAAGAGATAAAAAGATTTTTCCCGTGATTTACCCAAAAACCAATCAAAGATGACACATAGCCAAATACAGTGACGCGTAACGCGTGACGAGTGATCAGCAAAAACAGCATATAGCCTATGGCGTATAGCATATAGCAAAGACAGGGAATAGAGATTAGAGATTAGACATTAGAG
>JAVRKN010000043.1:0-10480 GCA_031962405.1 Athalassotoga sp.
CGAAGTTCAACTTATTGCCTCCTTTTAAACTTAGACGAATGGCATTGAGGAAAAGTTTACAATATGGCAAACACACTTATCTTGTTTCTGGGTAATTTGTGATTTTCCTTATGTCCTCGTATAGTTTTTTCAGTCTCGAGTACATTTCTCCGTAAACTTTGAACAACTTTTGATAGAGTTCGTGGTTAGAATCATTTGGAAGAAATTTTTGCGAATATTTAACCATTTCTTTTGTGGCAGCATCAAAATCTTTGTGCATTCCTATTCCGACACTTGCAACTATTGCGGCACCTAACCCAGCCGCTTCGTTTATCGCACCTTTTTCAACGGGAAGGCCAAAGATATCTGCGAATATTTGGCATATATCATTACTTTTTGAGCCTCCGCCGGATATTGTCAAAGATCTTACCTTCAAATTTCCGCGCCTTTCTATTTTAATGAGTCCTTCGAGTAAAGCGTAACCTATTCCCTCTATCATCGCTCTGTACATGTGCGCTCTTGTGTGGGCTTCTCCAAATCCTATGAAAGCGCCCTTTGCCTCGGGCATCTTTAGTCCTGGTCCCCAATAAGGCTGGGATATCAAGCCAAGAGATCCAGGTGGAACTTTTGAAATCATCTCGTCTAAAAGATTTTCTTCAAAAATGCCTAATTTTTCCGCATCAAGCCTCTCTTTAAATCCAAATTCATTTTTAAACCATGTTATCATCCAAAATCCTCTGAAAATTGAAACTGATGGGTTATAGTAATTCGGAATTACCGATGGATAGGCTGGCATGAATCTGATTGGTTCAAAATATTTTTTAGACGTTATTTGTATTGAAGCCATAGTGCCCAGGCTTATGTTGGCTTTGTCATTTTCAACGCATCCCGTTCCCACACTTTCACAGCCCTTGTCAGATCCGGAAGCGATAACCGGCGTTCCTTCAATCAAACCCGTTTGAACCGCAGCCTGAGAGGTTATTCTTCCGATAATCGTTGTTGGATCGACAAGATCTGGTAATTTTTCAGGTTCAACGTAAAATAACATGTAAGAGATGTCGCCCTTTGAAGACCACCTTTTCTTTTTGTAATCGAAAGGTATGTGGCCTATTTGAGAAGCAGTTGAATCAACAAATTTTCCAGTTAGCCTAAAGTTGAAAAAGCCAGATACTTGCAAAAACTTTTCCGTTTTTTTCCAGACATCTGGCTGATGATTTCTTATCCAGTCTACCTTACTTTCAGATTGTAAGATCCTAAAGGGCTCATCCATGTTAACAAGTATATGGGAAAGATGGGTTAAGAATGACCTTTTTCTCAAATTGATAAAATTCTTCCTTTGATCAAGCCATAAAATAGCCGGCCTTAAAGCGTTTCCATCTTTGTCAACATTTATCATCGTATCGCTTAAAGTTGTAACCGTTATGGCCGCAATTCGAATTTGAAAATTATCAACCTGATCTTTTAAATTTTCAAGGGACTTTAAAAATGCCATCCAGTAGATTTCGGGATCTTGTTCTGCCCATCCAGGGCGAGGGCTTGAATAAGGCTCGTAATCTATCTTGGAAAAAGCCACCATTTTACCCTTTGAGTCGAAAAGAAATGTTCTTAAACTTTGAGTACCACAATCAACTGAAAGAATGAGATCTTTCATGAGACCTCTCGATCAATTTTGAGAATTTCAAAATCAACGCCGATGGCTTTCAATTTTTCGTAAAGATGTTCGTAACCTCTGAAGATTATCTCGAACTTCTCTATTTCACTTGGCCCATCCGCAGTTGCTGCCGCAAGCAGGATCGTTGCAGTTTCTCTCAGATCGTTTCCAACGAGTTTTGCACCGTGAAGTTTAGATTGCATGATCTTTATCTTATTTCCCTCTACAGAGATATTTGCCCCCATTTTCTTTAACTCATCAACATGCTTGAAACGATTTTCAAAGACCGTTTCCGTTATCTCGGAATAACCTTTGATATTGCAGGCAAGAAAGGTCATCTGCGGTTGAAGATCAGTTGGAAATTGGGGATAGGGTCCCGTCGAAAGTTTAAATGGACTTAAATTCGAAGGGTAAACGATCAAGGCGTCTCCAGAATTCGATATCTTTGCCCCTATTTTTTTGAATTCATTTATGACGTTGCTTATCACGCTCTCTGATATGCCATTGACCTTTAAGATACCACCACTTGAAAGTGCTCCTATGATGTAAGTGCCGGCTTCTATTCTATCTCCTATTATAGAATGAACTGATGCGTTTAATTTTTTGACGCCGTCTATATTTATCTTGTTTGTACCGATGCCATGTATTTTTGCACCCATCGAGTTAAGAAATCGTCCAAGATCAACCACTTCTGGTTCTCTGGCGCAATTTCTTATTTCAATATGAACGCCATCTAAAAGCACCGAGGTCATCATGAGATGTTCTGTCGCCCCAACGCTTGGAAATTTAAGATCAATCCTTACTTCCCTGGGTATTTTTTCAACTTTGGCCTCTATCAAATCATCATTTTCGTTTATGGAAATACCAAGTTTTTTAAGACCGTCGAGATGTATGTCTATTGGTCTTTTGCCTATCGAACACCCACCTGGATAGCGTAACTTTGAATGTCCTGCCCTTATAGCAAGCGGGCCAAGAAGCAAGATGGATGCCCGAATGCTCGATCCAAATTCTTTTATCTCTCCTTTGAGATTTGAAGGCTTTGCCAAAACCGTATTTTTCTCGAAATTGACCACGATTCCAGCAGATCTTATCATCGATATCATTTCAGCCACATCTGAAATGTCTGGAATTTTCTCAACTTTTGTTTCTTCTGAGATTAAAACGAGAGATGCAAGAATTGGAAGCGCCGAATTTTTTGCGCCGCCTACCGTCACTTCACCTTCAATTTTTGAATTGCCTTTAATTCTTGCTATCATTTTTTCTGCCCTTTTTCATGCCAATTTGTATTGAAACTGATAATATGGCCAAAACAAGAAAAATAGCGACGAAAATTGTCAAAAGTACGATATTTTTCCCTCCAACAAGCGTATCCAAAAGTTCTGCTGGTTTGACGTTAAATGAATTTGAAAAAGGAATAAGAATTGCAAAAGCAGTTATCAACGCCCCTATTGCCGCCATTGCTGTACCAACCGCTTTTCTTTCGTTGAAAATTGTGATAAGGCCGAAAATTATCCCAAAAACGGCAAAGACCCCTATTCTTATCCATTGGACATTCGATCCCATATTCAAATTCATGGCAGAAATGACCCAGTTGTAGATGTAATAAGCTATTGCTCCGCCTGCCAAAAATCCCATCATGAAAAGTGCAAATTTGTAAAGCGCTATGAAAAGTGCCGTCACAAGAAAGGCAATTATCAAAACGATGATCACATGTACTGTTTGCTGATCTGAAGAAAGGACGTGAAAATTTGTCAAAATGAAATTTGTCCAAATGTATTCTCCAAGGTAGGCCCCACCTATGAGCCCTATTATGGCCATTGATATTCTTAACATGTAATATCCAAAAAATGTAAGCACGATACCAACTATTAAGGCTATCGGCCAATAATTGACAACAATACTTGAAAGCGATCCGAGATTCATCTTGCGTCCCTCCCAACCCATCGAGCGGTCAACTCAAAATTTATGAAAAGAGGATCCGCTCCATTCTTTATCTTCATCTCTGCATCTTGAAAATCTTCCATTAAAAGATTTAACTCTTCGTATTTCCATAGTTTCAAAATGTTTTTTCTTTTCTTTCCACCAAGTGAAAATCCAACAACGTCTGCTATCTGTGGAATGGGGACGGCAAATTCTTTTGATGCGTTTTTGATATCATCCCATGAATAATCTAACTTTTCCTTTGAGATCATCTGAGCAATAAGCATAGACATCTTTTCAAGGCCACGTAATGGAATCAATGGGTGCACATTTTCAAGCAAATCTTTTAACATGTCCAAAGCAGACGGATCTTTTTCAAAGAACAACCTGTAAAAATCAAAGATGGCAGGGGTTGAATAAATCGGAACAAGCATTTTGATCTCTTCTAAAGAAGGATTCTTTGAAACAACGGAAATTTTTTCGATTTCCACGGCGATCAAATCAACGTTCATGCCTGTACGATTCAAGATCAATTCCTTGCCACTTTCTTCTATTTTAACACCAAAAAAATCACAAATTTCATTTATTTCTTCCATCCATCCCTTTAAATCCCATTGTTTTGGAGACGAAAGATCCTCAACATTTCCAAATTTCTTAAGCAATTCAAGATCGCTTGAAGTCAACACGATGTCTTGGTTTGACATGGGTGCATTCTTCAAAAGCCAATTCTTTTCTTCCTTTTCCCACTTTTCAACTGATTTTAAAAGAATGATATGATCTCCAAAAAGCGTGTTGGAGAAAAATTCCAAACGCATGCGGTTTATCTTAGACTCCGTGTCTGGAAGAATGGTAAGAATATCTTTTTTTAATTTTTGCAAAAATATTTTCAGTTTCCATTCAGAATCAACGAGTACTGACTTTATCATTCCCCAATTCCTCAAAGCACATCGAAGCCGCACCGTATATTCCGGCATCATCTACGAGATTGCTCAAAATTATTTTATAAGTTCCCCAAAAAGATTTCATGACATTTTCGTGCGTTTTCTTCTCAATGCCTTCGAGAAGAAAGGTGCCAGCCCTCGAAACTCCGCCGCCTATCACGATCACCTGCGGATTGAAGATGTGAACAAAAGAACCTATGGCAATTCCAAGCGCTTCCGTGACACGCTCAAAAACTTTCATACCGAGTGGATCGCCCCTTTTGGCCGCGTCTAAAACTTCCTTTGCGCTGAATTCTTTTATTGAGGTATCTGGATACCTTTCTTTCCATTCTCTCGCAAGTCTCGAAATACCAGTTGCAGAAGCAATAGTTTCAAGGCACCCATGATTTCCGCAACCGCAAAGATATCCATTAGGTTCAACGATGACATGACCAAGTTCTGCCCCTATACCGGTTGATCCTCTAAAGACGCGGTTATCACATATTATTCCGCCGCCGACGCCTGTTCCCAAGGTGATTCCAAGCACGTTCGTGTATCCCTTAGCGACTCCAAACCATTTTTCGCCCACCGCAAAGGCATTTGCATCATTTTCAACGACCACTTTCAGGCCGGTTTTCGAGGAAATGGCAGGACCCAGAGGCACATCTATCCATCCAGGAAAATTCGGTGAAAATCTCACAACCCCTTTTTCGTGATCTATCGATCCTGGAGATCCTATCCCTATCATTTCCACTTTTTCGCCTTTCATGATAGAGTTGGCACTTTCAGCAATTCTCTCCACGACTGCGTTAAATCCTTCTTCCGTTTTGGTATCTATTATTTTTCTTTTCGTGATATTCCCATTTTCGTCAACAATTCCCATTGCAATTTTGGTACCACCAAGATCGATTCCCAACACTTTCATCAACTTCACCTCTTCAATTTTGGTCGATTTTATGTTAAAATATCTTTGAACACCATGCTAAGCGGGGAGTCAGCGGTTCCCTTCACCCGAAATCCGCTCTACGCGGGGCTGAAGATCGTTCTGCGGTTAACGGAGGTAAGGCACGGACTTTCTACGGGAACGTTGAAGATTGGGTCCTGCGCGACGAAAAACCACGAACCTGGTCAGGTCTGAAAAGAAGCAGCCATAAGTGGCCAATTTCGGGCGACGCAGGGAAGCCTTGTCGGAGTTTACCGGGAAAGTACCACCCTGTTTCCGTTAATCAAAGGCGATTGCATGGTGTTCTTCATTTTTAAAAGACCTTGCCTTCTATTTCATCATGAAAATGTAAGCGGCATTTCCAATGATCCAGTTCAAACTCGGTCCTAAGATGACATTTACTATGCCAAAAAGAATAAGTACCAACAATATGATCGTTCCATATATCTCGTATTTCAAAATCCAGTTCATGTATTTATTGGGAAGAAAGGCATCCAGTACTTTTGAACCATCAAGTGGCGGAATGGGTATAAGATTGAAAATGAAAAGTACATAATTTATGAGTATAAACAAAGCCACCGTGTCTGAAAGATATGAAAGGTAAGGATTTGATATGATCGTCGGAAATGAAAAAAGTGGTGCATACCTTGCATACAGAAAAAGTCCACTTCTGAGGTATATGAATTCGGTCACAAGGCCTGCGATAAGATTTGAAGCGGGGCCGGCCAAAGAAACGATGACCATGTCCCTTCTAAGATGTTTGAGCTTCCAAAAGTTAACTGGTACAGGCCTTGCCCACCCAAAGTGAAAGATTATAAGTGCAAGAGTGCCAAATGGATCAAGATGCTTTAAAGGATTTAACGTCAATCTCCCCGCACGCTTTGCGGTGTCATCTCCCAAAAAGTATGCAGCCAATCCATGAAAATACTCGTGAATTGTTATGGCAAAAAGTACAGCCGGTATCGCTTCGAGCGCTTCGAATAGGAAGGCTCTTATGTCATTTAACATCTTTAACCTCCAGATCGTGAAGAAACTTTATAACTTTTTTAAAATCCTCGGGAAATGGTGCCACAAATCTCAAGCGTTCTCCCGTGATCGGATGATATATCTCGAGAACTGAAGAATGAAGCATCTGTCTTTCACAGTTCAAAAAGGCAGAACTTTTCTTACCATATATTTTATCACCTAAAACTGGATTTCCCAAATAACGCATGTGAACCCTTATCTGATGAGTGCGTCCCGTCATTATGGTAACGGACAAAAGCGATGCTATTTTGAAGTCTCTTATAACCTTGTAAACGGTATGGGCTTGCCTTCCCCATTTCAAAACGTCCATTCTCGTTCTTACCTGCGGATTTCGCGCTATTGGTGCTATTATTTCTCCGTTTATTTGTGGTGGAACGCCTTCAACAAGTGCAAAATACATCTTGTGAGTTTGGCGCGCTTTAAACTGGGCTGAAAGTATTCTCTGAACGTCTGGATTTTTTGCGACCACTATGACTCCAGAAGTATCCTTATCAAGGCGATGAACGATGTATGGAAAATACTTTCCCTCTGAGCGCCACAAAAGCGCATTGACGAGAGTACCAGTTGTTTTTTTTAGCGTTGGATGCGTCACAAGACCTGGTTGTTTGTTGATCACGATGATGGAATCATCTTCGTAAATTACATCAAGTGGAATATTTTCTGGCAATATCTGTGGCACTTCAGGTGGAGGGAAAACTGCCTCAATTACATCTCCAACTTTGAGCCTGTAAGATGGCTTTACAATCTTTGAGTTAACCTTGATGTTGCCTGTTTTTATGAGATTTTGAATGACCGTTCTCGATGTCTTTGAGGGGGCAAATTCCAACATCGCAACATCTAAACGGTTTCTTGCTTCACGATTGGTGATGGTCAATTTTAGGCTTTCCACCGTAACTCCTTTTGAGAAAATAAATGCCTAAACCTATTGCCCCCGCCACAACGCAAGAATCTGCAACGTTGAAAACAGGCCACCATCCTATTTGAATGAAATCCACAACATAACCGAAGATCGGTCTGCTTATGGCATTATTTGATAACGCTCCTCCTATTAGAAGTCCAAAGGAGAGCCTTAAGAAAAGGCTTTTTTCTTTCCAAAAAAAGGAAAAGATTATTATGCCCGCTATGATAACAAGCGTGAGATATTCGACAAAATCATTTTTAAAGGTCAAAAGGCTGAATCCCACCCCTGTGTTTCTGACATAGGTTAAATTCAAAAATCCCTTTATAACAGGTACGCTTTCCCACAACGTCATTCTCGTTGAAATCAAATATTTTGTCAATTGATCTGCCACTATGACAATTAAAGCAACAATCCATTGAAAGATCATTTTAAATCCTCAACGATATCCTATGGCAATTTTTATTCAATTCAAAACCTCCATCTCAACCCAGACCACAAGATCGGTCCATTGACGGGCTCGACGTTTAAAAGCGATCCATCAGTTGCCGCCTCGATAAAGAAGGACATATCTTTTGAAATGGGCTTGACAAATTGGAATGATCCACAGACACCGTAAGATGGCTGATATCCTCCAACGTAATATCCTGAAAAGGTCAGTGTTGTATCTCCTCCAAAAATCTTAAAGGGTATCTCGCCCTGAAGATGCAGTTCTTTTTCAGTCATTCCCATTAAAATCGAAAACGTTCCCGCCGTGTAGTCGGATATCCATACATACTGAGATGGAAGTTGATGCACAACATTTGGGAAAAGATTAACGGGATTGGAAAAGGCCATGAGCGTATTCGAAAAATCACCATAATTGGTGCTTATTCCCACTCCGTACGCCCCATTTGAGAGGCCACCCGTTAAAAAGAAATTTCCAAGACGAGTTGTGAGCAAAAAGCCATTTTGGTACCAAAAAGCATCGAGATACATGAAACCGTTAAATCTCGCAAAATAAGTTCCCCTATCGTAAGCAAATGAAAGAGAATTGTTAGATGCTTCACCTTTTAGGGTTATCGTCCAACCGGCTGGAAGTGTACCTATATCCCAAAGCGTGTAAAATTCATTTGAATGTGTTTCGGTAGCGCCTTCTTGTATTCTCAAAATGCCCCAGTCAAAATCCACATACTTGAAAAGTTCAGATGCGTATGGCGTGAAGACAAGGGTGTTATTTGCAAAATTTGTGTTTACGGAAAAATAAGACTCAACATGGGCAACCCAGAATTCAAGATACATATCAACAGAAGATGTTAAATTTAAGCCTTCGGCTGAAAATGAAGGCCCTGTGGATAGAAAAATTGTACTCTTTGGGGCAGCGAAGATAACCATACCAACAATTGCAAGTACAAAGAATACAATCATTTTTTTCATAAATCACCTTACCGTGTTAAGAAGTTCAACCACAATTTCCCTTGGAATGTTCATTATCTCTATTGGATAAGTGCCCTCATGGTAGTCTGTTCCGACGGTTATCTTCAAGCCATGAATTCTCGCCATTTCATGGTAATATTTTGCCTGCGCACTTGTGTGCTGAGAATGATAAGCCTCGATTCCATCAAGTTCCCATTCGATCATCCTCATCACGTCGATTTCCTCAAGTCCAGATTTGGTTTTGTTCTTGTAAAGGCCGGGATGCGCAAGCACGGCCCACCCGCCAGCCATGTGAATTTTCTTTATTGCCTCTTTCGGCTCAAGTCCCTTGGGTGCAACGTACGCTTTGCCTTTATCTCCTATGAGTTCGGGAGTAAAGGCTTCTTTGAATGATTTAATGTATCCCTTTTCCAAGAGAGCCTTAGCAACATTTGGACGCCCTACAAAAGGACCAGGTGATTGCTCCATGACGTCATCGAAGGTTATTTTGTAGCCAAGGTCGTTCAATTTGCTGATTGTCTCACGAATTTTCTGAGTCCTTTCCTCAAACCTTATCTTAAGAAATTCATTGAACTCGCGGTCGTATGGATCAAAATTATAACCTAAGATGTGTACCTCTCCATCATCGTACATTGTTGATATTTCAACACCTGGGATTAACTTAATTCCGATTTTGGGAGCCAAATCAAGCGCTTCCTTAACGCCGGTTATAGAATCATGATCGGTGAGAGCACCCAAAACGACGCCTGCTCCCGCAACTATTTCAAGTACATCCCTGACGGAAAAAGCGCCATCTGAATGGTTACTGTGAAAATGGAGATCAACCCTTTGAAGCATCTTATCAACCGATTCTTGACATTATCTCTTCAAGTTCTTTGTCATCGATGTCAAAGTTAGAGTAAACCTCCTGAACATCATCGAGCTCTTCAAGTGCATTTACGACCTGAAGAACTTTTTCAGCATCTTTTCCACTCACGTGAACACTCATTTTTGGAACAAAGGTTGGCTCGTAAGAATCGATCTTGTAATCGTCCTTTAAAGCATCGACAACTTTGTAAAGCATTTCAGGTTGGGTTGTTATAGTGTAAACATCATCCTCTTCTTTGATGTCTTCAGCTCCTGCATCTATGACTTTCATCATGAACTCGTCAGGATCTGAAACGGCATCTTTTGAAATTGTTATAACGCCTTTTCTTTCAAATTGCCAACTGACGCTTCCACCTTCTGCCAAACTGCCACCATATTTTGTGAGAACGTGCCTTATGTCTGCTATCGTTCTGTTTTTGTTGTCCGTGAGTGTGCTGATGTAAAGCGCAACTCCCGCTGGGGCATATCCTTCGTACATTATTTCTTCGTAATTGACACCTTCAAGTTCTCCGGTTCCTCTTTTTATGGCCCTTTCAACGGTGTCTTTCGGCATGTTTGCCTCTCTTGCCTTTTCAATTGCCACTCTTAAACGCGGATTCATATCCGGATCTCCGCCTCCGGATCGTGCTGCAACGGTTAACTCTCTTATGACCTTCGTGAATTCTGCAGATTTTTTGCTATCCTGCGCTTCTTTCCTGTGTTTTATATTGGCCCACTTGTTATGACCAGACATGAAAATCCCTCCTGGATTTTTAACTTTTCAAGATATTTTACCACATTAAGTCTGCTTATGCTAAATTTTTAATTCTAAATTTACCTTTTTAGCATGATACCTCGAAGATATAGATTAGAGAAAACGG
>JAVRKN010000044.1:0-10467 GCA_031962405.1 Athalassotoga sp.
TAAAATGTCACTGAAAGTAAAGTTTTTTATATTTTCAATCACGTTGATTTCATTTTACGCCTTTGCATCTGAAAGTATGGATCTTACGCTTTTGAAATCCATAAACGGAACGGATGAGCCGTGGTTTGATGTTATGAAACCTGTTATATCCACCGATTATTTTGCCGGCATTGTTGGTATGTCACCATTCTTTCTGAATCAAAATCAAACGCTTTTGAGCTTTGGGCTCACACTCGGAGAGGTTGAATTTTTTAAATTGATCTTTCACAGACCAAGACCTTTTCAAACTTACAACTGGGTTGTAAAGCGAGCCAACGCTTCTGGATATTCCATGCCATCTGGTCATGCCGCAATGGCATTCGAAGCCGCCTACATATGGAGCGAATACTTTCCTCAATTCTCTTTTATTTTCTACTCCTTGGCCACTTACATTGCAATTTCAAGGGTTTACTATGGAGTTCATTATCCTTCAGACATCGTCGTGGGATCAATTTTGGGGTATCTCAATTCAAAGATAGTTTCTCAAATCACAAACTCAAAGACTCTATCCGTTGGATTTTCCTACAGCTTTTAAAATGCAAAATTTTGCATAGCGCAATTAATTGCATTAGAAAGTTTTAAATGGAATTGAGAAATAACGCGATATTTCTCAATTCTTATTTTGGCATGAATAATGCTAATATGTTGTTGAAAGGGGAGAATTCTATGTCAGAAAATTCATTTTCGTTAATGTCCAAACGCATGAAATCTTCTATAATACGAGAATTACTAAGGGACACAGGAATAGTTTCTCTGATTTCTTTCGGTGGCGGAGCACCAGATCCTGAGACTTTTGATAGAGAAGCACTCGCAGAGATCTCAAAAGATGTCATTCTTAATGAGTACAAATTTGCCCTTCAATATGGTCCTACAGAAGGCGATCCAATTCTGAAAAACGAATACATAAAGCTTTTGAAAGAAAGAAATGGCATAGAAGGACTTAGGCAGGAGAATCTTCTCATAACCACTGGATCACAGCAGGCGCTTGATTTGATGGGTAGAATAATGCTTGATACCGATTCGTACGTAATGGTGGGTCATCCAGTTTATTTAGGCGCGATAAGCGCTTTCAGAAGTTATGGGCCAAAATTTATAACGGTGGAAATAGAAAATGATGGTTTAAAGATGGATCAAATTGAAAGAGAGATAAAAAGGTTGGATCAAAAAGGCGAACTTTCAAAGTTGAAATTCATCTATGTTGTTCCCAATTTTGATAACCCATCTGGTGTAACTTTGAGTCTTGAAAAGAGAAAGGCTCTTGTTGATCTTTCAACGAAATACAATGTCATGATTCTTGAGGATGATCCTTACGGTGAATTGAGATACGAAGGTGAAAGAATTCCTCCCCTTTATAAAATAGCCGAAGGACACAACGTTTTGCTCTTGAACACACTCAGTAAAGTCATGAGCCCAGGTCTTAGAATAGGACTTATAGTTGGGGACAGTAAAATAGTTGCTAAGGCAGCCCTTGGAAAACAAGGCGTAGATCTTTGCACTCCAGGACTTACCCAAAGGATAGCTGCGAGATATCTTCAAAAGGGAACAATCTTTGAGAGGATAAAAGAATCAGTAAAAATCTACAGGAGCAAGAAAAACAAAATGCTCAATGCCATTGAAAAATACATCAAAGTTGATGGCGCAAAATGGACAAGGCCTGATGGAGGGCTGTTTATATGGCTTGAGTTGCCAGAGACTTTTGACACGATGGAGATGTTTGAAAAAGCTAAAAAGGTTGGCGTTGCTTACATTCCAGGAACAGCTTTTTACGTTGACGACAGAAAAAGTTCTGCGATGAGGCTCTCTTTCTGTTTGCCGTCTGAAGAGGAAATAGAAGAGGGAATAAAAAGAATTGGGCATATTTTGGAATCAAATGGGTGATACAGTGTACAGGGTATTCGTTATAAACTGTGGCTCTACCTCAACAAAAATTGCCATTTTTGAAGATCAAAATCGTGTATTCAACAAGGAAATAAATCACGATGTGAATATCCTTTCAAATTTCAAGAAAGTTGTCGATCAACTTGAATTTAGAAAGGGCGATGTGCTTGAATCTCTAAAAGCATCGGGATTTTCAATCAAAGACATGGATGCAATTTCTTGCAGGGGTGGATTAATAGGTTCTGTTGAAAGCGGCACTTATCTTGTAGATGAAAATATGGTAGAGGCTCTAAGAAATTCAAAGGTAGATCATGCTTCAAATCTTTCAGGCTTGATAGGATACGATATTTCAAAGGGAAAAATACCCGTTTACATCGTAGATCCGGTTTCAGTCGATGAGATGGAAGATCTCGCAAGAATATCAGGCCTTCCAGATCTGGAAAGAAAAAGTTATTCTCACGCTCTTAACATGAAAATGGTCGGTAGAATGGCAGCCAAGGAGATAGGTAAAAATTACGAAGAATGTAATTTTGTGATAGCACATCTTGGCGGTGGCATTTCCATAGCAGCGCACAAACACGGTCGAATGATCGATGTCAACAACGCAAATGATGAAGGCCCATTCAGTCCCGAGAGAACAGGAGAATTACCAGTTGGAGATGTTGTCAAAATCGCTTATTCTGGAAAATACGCAAGAGACGAATTGAAAAAAAGATACGTAGGGCGCGGTGGTTTGAGCGCTTATCTTGGCACGAACGATCTAAGAGTAGCATTAGATTTGGCAAAAAAAGATCCTTACGCCAAATTGGTAGTTGATGCCATGGCATATCAAATATCAAAAGGGATTTCTGAAATGGCAACCGTTTTAGATGGGAAAATTGATGCGATAGTTTTAACAGGAGGTATGTCATTCAGTAATGAATTCGTTGGTATCATAAGATCGTATATATCTAAAATATCACTCGTGCTGGTGATGGCTGGAGAGCATGAAATGGAAGCACTTGCGATGGGGACGTTCAGAGTTTTAGAAGGCAAAGAAAAAGCCAAATTGTACAATAGGAGCGTGAAGGTAAATGAAAAAGCTGTCTGAACTCGTTGAAAAAGCAAAAAGTCTCGAAAAGAAAATGAGAATCTCCGTTGCGGTAGCACAAGATGAAGTGGTTCTTGAGGCCGTTGAAGATGCTCGCAAGACTGGCATCATCGATGCAACACTCGTTGGGGATCAAAGAGAGATCGAAAAAATCGCTTCAAGGCTGAATATCGATCTTTCCAATTATGAAGTTGTGGATGAAAGGGAAGAGTTGGATGCGACAAGAAAGGCAGTTGAATTTGTTCATACTTACCACTGCGATCTTTTGATGAAAGGAAAGGTTCACACTTCCGATTTGCTTCATGCTGTGCTTGACAAAAATTTCAACCTTAGAACTGGAAAAACCATGAATCATGTTGGTGTATTTGAGGTTCCATCTTACGATAGGCTCATCATAATAACAGACGCTGCCATGGTTATTGCTCCAACGTTGGAACAAAAAGTAGATTCTATTTACAACGCTACAAAAGTAGCGCATGTCATAGGAATCGACGTGCCAAAAGTTGCAGTGCTTGGAGCAGTTGAAACGGTTAGCCCTGCCATGCCAGCAACTTTGGATGCGGCATTGATAGCAAAGATGTACGATAGAAAGCAAATAACCGGTGCCATCGTCGATGGTCCTTTCGCGCTTGACAACGCTGTGAGCGAAGAGGCTGCACGTCATAAGGGTATTGGCGGCCCTGTTGCAGGCCATGCCGATATTTTGCTTGTACCTGATATAGAAGCGGGAAATATCCTGTACAAGGGACTTATTTTCATAGCAAAAGGCAAATTGGCGGGGACAATAGTTGGCGCAAGAGTTCCAATAGTTTTAACTTCAAGGGCAGATGATGCAGAGACAAGACTTTATTCTATAGCCTTAAGTGCTTTGCTTGCAAAGGCGGGATAAGATGCTGAAGATCCTTGCCGTTAATCCAGGTTCCACCTCAACGAAAATTGCCATTTTTGATGGAGAAATTGAGGTAAAATCTCAAACCCTCTATCATTCCGCTGAAGAGTTAAGAAAGTTTAAACACATAGCGGATCAGTATCAATTCAGAGTTGGTAAGATAATGAATTTCTTAAAAGAGTTTGATTATGATCTCTATGATTTTGAATCTTTTGTCGGAAGAGGGGGACTTGTGAAGCCCGTGCAGGGAGGAACTTACGTTGTTAACGATCTCATGGTAAAAGAATTAAGAGAGGCAAGGTACGGAGAGCATGCCTCAAATCTTGGAGCCATGATCGTGTATGAATTTTCTAAGTTAACAGGTAAACCGGCTTTTATCGTGGATCCAGTTGTTGTCGATGAGATGGAAGATATCGCAAGGATATCAGGACATCCCGATTTTCAACGAAGATCCATTTTTCATGCTTTAAATCAAAAGGCTGTGGCAAGAAAGGCTGCCGAATCTCTTGAAAAAAGATATGAAGAGTGTAATTTCATAGTTGCACATATGGGCGGTGGAATTTCGGTGGGAGCACATAAAAAAGGGCGTGTTGTTGACGTCAACAACGCCTTAGACGGTGATGGACCATTCAGTCCCGAAAGAAGTGGAACTCTGCCGCTGACATCTCTTATCGATTTGTGTTACAGCGGCAGGTACACTCTTGAGGAGATGAAAAGAAAGATAAAAGGAGAAGGCGGCCTTGTTGCCCACCTTGGAACGAATAACGCCATTGATGTTCAAAAAATGATAGATAACGGTGATAAGCATGCTGAACTTGTTTATCATGCCATGGCCTATCAGGTTTCAAAATGGATAGGAAGAATGGTCGTACCGCTCGAAGGAAATGTAGATGCCATAATACTCACTGGTGGAATGGCTTACGATTCAAAATACATGATCAAATGGATAAAGGAAAAGGTTTCTTACATAGCGCCTGTAATGGTCTTCCCGGGGGGACGTGAGGAAGAAGCTCTTGCGATGGGTGCACTTAGAGTTTTAAGAGGAGAGGAGCAACCTAAAAATTACACTTGAAAGTTTGTTCAATGCCAACTCAAAGGTTTATCTCTACCTTGGGATGTTTGGAAGTGGAAAAACGGAATTATCCTTAAATACCGCCATTCTTTTGAAACAAAAACAAACTCATGTTGCGCTTGCAGACATAGACATAATAAGCCCCTATTTTAGGAGTAGAGATGAGAAATCTTTTCTTGAAGAAATGGAAATAAAGATGGTGACAGTTCCAGAAAAGTATATGCATGCCGATCTTCCAATAATCCCACCAGAGGTGGGAGGGTACATATTAAATCCGAACTTTGTCACCGTTGTAGACGTTGGAGGAAATGAAGATGGTGCGATCGTCCTCGGATCGCTCAAGGATTTCATAGATAAGGTTAGAAAGTCGGTATTCTTTGTGGTAAACATCTTTAGGCCATTCAGCGGGACAAAAGAAGAAATAATCTCAAACATCGATAGAATATCCCAAAGTGGAAAGATAAAAATAGACTATCTCGTCAACAATTCAAATGTGGGATCCGAGACGAAATTCAATGATATAAAAATGGGAGAAGAAATTTTAACTGAAGTTTCTAAAGAAATTGGTATTCCTCTTGCCTTCACTTCGGTGGATCAAGATATAGATTACGAAGGAGATTTGCCCGTTTTTAGAATCAAAAGATTTATGAAAACCATTTGGTGAGGAGTGATCATTTTGGCCAAAAAAGGATACGTCGAGATAAACACGGAAAGATGCAAGGGTTGCGGTCTGTGCATAAATGCATGTCCTCAACATGTTTTGAGATTTTCCGATAAATTCAACGATAAAGGATACCATTACGCCGAATTGTACGATCCAGACGATAAATGTCCGGGATGTGCTTTTTGCTATTACATGTGTCCAGACGTGTGTATAACCGTTCACAGAGTTTCTGAGGAGCGTGTTTAAGATGAAGATGTTTATGAAGGGAACAGAAGCTATAGCCGAGGCAGCCGTAAGGGCCGGTTGCAGGCTTTACTTTGGTTATCCAATAACTCCACAAAGCGAATTGACCGAATACATGGCAAAGAGGATGCCAGAGGTAAAAGGTACTTTTTTGCAGTCTGAAAGTGAGGTTGCAACTGTCAACATGCTTTATGGTGCCGCGTGCACTGGGAAAAAAGTTATGACTTCAACTTCTTCACCGGGTTTTAGCCTGATGCAGGAAGGCATTTCCTACATGGCAGGTGCTGAATTGCCCGCAGTTTTCATAAACGTCATGCGTGGTGGCCCGGGTCTTGGCGATATTCAGCCATCCCAAAGCGATTACTTTCAGTCCACAAAAGGTGGGGGTCACGGAGATTATCACATGATAGTGCTTGCTCCTCACACGCTTCAAGAGGCAGCCAATATGATGAACGATGCCTTCGATCTTGCCTTCAAGTACAGGATGTTGGTAACACTTTTGGTGGATGGAATGATAGGGCAGATGATGGAACCAGTTGAATTGCCAGAATGGAAACCGGCAGAATTTGAAGAGCCTGATTGGGCACTTACTGGTGCAAATGGAAGAAAGCCAAGAAAGGTAACCTCCTTTGATCTCGATCCTTACGCACTCGAAAAGATGAATCTGAGATATCAGGAAACGTACAAAAAAGTTGCTCAAAATGAGGTAAAATACGAAGAGTTTAAGATCGAAGATGCAGAGATAATCGTCGTTGCCTATGGCACTATGGCAAGAATAGTCAAGACTGTCGTCGACTACGCCCGCCAAGATGGGATAAAAGTAGGGCTTTTTAGGCCCATAACTTTGTGGCCATTTCCATATGAGAGACTGTCAGAAATTTCAAAAAACATCAAAAACGTACTCACAGTTGAAATGAGTTACGGTCAAATGCTTGAGGATGTGAAATTGGCCGTTTGTGGAAAGACCAACGTGCATTTCTACGGCAGAAGCGCTGGCGTTGTGCCTGCGCCAGTTGAAGTTTTTGATGCGATAAAAAAGATTGTGAGGTGAGATTGAGATGGCCATAGATAAAATAGTTGCACAAATGCCAAAATCTTTGAGTAAGGTTGAATTCAGCTATTGCCCAGGGTGCCATCACGGTATAGTGCATAGAATAATTGCCGAGGTCATAGATGAACTTGGAATAGCATCTAAGACGATAATGGTGGCTCCAGTTGGATGCTCTGTTTTTGCTTACAATTTTTTTGATCTTGATGGTACCGTGGCTGCCCATGGAAGAGCGCCTGCTGTCGCAACGGGAATGAAAAGGGCGCTGCCTGATAGGGTGATTTTCACGTACCAAGGAGATGGGGATCTCGCCTCCATTGGAACGGCCGAAATTGTTCATGCGGCAAACAGGGGAGAAAATATCACAACGATCTTCATAAACAATGCCGTTTATGGAATGACTGGTGGGCAAATGGCGCCAACGACATTGCTTGGTCAGAAGACAACAACTTCTCCTTACGGCAGAGAAGCAAAGGCGAATGGTTATCCGATAAGGATGAGTGAGATGTTATCGACGCTTGAAGGATCGGCTTACATAGAGAGGACGATGGTTACCACACCGCAAAATGTCATAAAGACAAAGGCAGCGATAAAGAAAGCATTTCAAGTCCAACTAAAGGGATTAGGGTTTTCCATGATAGAAGTACTTTCAACCTGTCCAACCAACTGGGGGATGACTCCGATTGAAGCGATGAAATGGCTTGAGAGTAGCATGACAAAGACCTTTCCGCTTGGCGTTTTCGTGGACAGAACAAAGGGGCTGATCTGAAATGATTAAATCCGTAATTATAGCAGGCTTCGGCGGTCAAGGCATCATGTTGATGGGGAAAATCATAGCCGAGGCAGCGATGTTCGAAGGCTTAAACGTCACGTGGCTTCCATCTTATGGCCCAGAGATGCGCGGCGGTACTGCCAACTGTACCGTCATAATAGGAGATGAGCCTATAGGATCTCCCGTTGTTGATTCGCCAGACGTGGTTGTGGCCATGAACATTCCATCGATGATCAAATTCGAAGAAGTATTAAAAAAAGATGGAATAATGCTTATCAATTCGTCCGTCATAGATAGAGAACCCACGAGGAAAGATATCAAAGTTTACAAAATAGACGCCAACAAAATAGCCGATATGGTGGGAAATGCCAAAGTTCTTAACATGGTAACACTTGGAGCATTTGCGAAAATAACAGGTTTTATCAAAATAGAAGCGATCGGTAAAGCCCTTGAAGAGACTTTTGCGAGTAAAAACAAAAAACTTGTTGATTTGAACTTACAGGCCGTTGAGAACGGAATGAAATTGGTCACCAATTGAGGATAAATATTCGGCAACGTCTGCCATTGACCATATTTTTAAATTCAAGATTGCTTGACTTACAAGCATTTTATAACCATCGATCGTTCTAAAGCCTAATTCCGATGCGTATCTAAGAAATTTCGTTGGCGATGGGTTGTAGATGAGATCGTAAACGACGCAATTTTGAGAGAATTTTGTCAAATCGATCTCAGGCATTTCATCAACGTTTGGATACATTCCAAGGGGCGTTGCGTTGATGACAATCGCGACATTTTCAAATTCAGGCTCTTCAAGACGTGCCCCAAAGAGCTTTTCTAATTCTATTGCCTTTTCAAGAGACCTATTTTTGACGTATATCTTCATGTGCATTTTTTTAAGGGCAAAGCAGACGGCCTTTGCCGCTCCACCGGCGCCTATAACGAGGGCAGAGTCTCCGTTTAAATTCACATCTTTTATACTCTCATAGAAACCTTGCCAATCGGTGTTAAAGCCATTCATCGATCTATCGACAACGTTGACTGCCATCATATTTTTTGCGTCTTCTGAAATTGACCTTAGGTGTGAAAGAATCATTCCTTTGTAAGGAATTGTTACGTTGAAACCTTCCAATCCCCTTATCATTTTTTCAACATCGTGATCAAAATTGGCCATTGGTATTTCAATTTTTTCGTAATGTGCGTCTATTTTAAGCCTTTCGAACAAGGTGTTGTAAATCAAAGGTGAGATGGTATGACCAAGATGTTCTCCGATTATCGCGTATTTTTTCATCTTTCCAAATCCTTTGCGATGATCTCAAGCGCTTTTATCATTTCTTTCAAAAATTCTGATATGTTTTTCGAATTGTATTTTTTAAAGGTCTCTTCAAGCAGTGGATTTTGCTTTGAAAGCCTTGTCATCGAAGCATATCCGGGACCGGCCAGCGCTTCATAAGGTAAGCCTAATTCCTTTACAGCCTTTGAGATGAAGTAAAGGCCCTGGCTTGTGTAAACAATGGCTTTATCATGTAATTCAGCATCTATCATCACAGGTTTTGAACCTATCATTTCCACGAATTTCATGACGATTTTAATCGAAGAATCATCCACATTTGTTTTGACTATCGCGAATGGTCTATCCTCGAAGAGATTGAGATCCCATGAATCTTTTCCACTCTTTTCATTTCCCGCTATTGGATGCCCTCCGACAAATTTAAGTCCTATCTCACTTGCTTTTTTTACAATAGGCGCTTTGACAGATGCCGTGTCTAAATAGAGGTTATCTCGTGGAAGATCGTCCATTATCTTTAAAATCACATCGGCATAAAGTGCGAGAATGACGAGATCGTATCCATGTCCTTTGAACTGTTCGCATTTTCCATTAAGGCTTTGACAAAGTTGAGGATCAAGATCAAATAGATCTGGGTTGTATCCTAAACTCCTCAATTTTAGCGCCATCGATCCGCCAATTTGGCCCAAACCAACTATTGCAATTCTCATTTTTTCATCACGTATTCTATGCCAAGAATATAACCGTACCATCCAAGGCCAGAAATAACGCCGTCGCACGCATGAGATATGACGCTCTTTGATCTGAATGCTTCTCTTTTGAATATGTTCGAAATGTGCACCTCAACTTTCGGACCTTTAAAGGTTTCAAGTGCATCGTGAATTGCATAACTGTAATGTGCGAAGGCTCCGGGATTTATGATTATTCCATCCGTGTCTGGTAATTTCTGGATGTAATCTATTATTTCCCCTTCGTGGTTTGATTGAAAAAAATCGAGAACAACGTTCTTCGATTCAGCCCATTTTTTTATCTTGTCGACGATTTGATCGTAAGAGAGTTCTCCGTAAATTGAAGGGTCTCTTTTTCCAAGCATGTTTAAGTTTGGCCCATTCACAACGTGGATGATCATCTTTATCCTCTACTCCTTAGAATTTCGGCGCCATTTTCGTAAACATGTTTTACATTCTCGCAATTGGCAAAGACAATTACCCTTATGGTCATATCATGGGCGCCATCGAACTCTGCTTCTTGAAAACACATGAGGGGGAGATCATGACCTGCCTCTCTGAAAGCCGTCGCGGGATTTAAAGAAGTTATATCTTTTGTAACGCTGAAAATCACTGAAATGATATCCTTATCAGATATCCCATTTATTTCATAGATCTTTTCCATGAGTTGAGATGTTCTCAAGCGAACCTCGTCTTTTGTATCTTCATCAATAAAAATAGCACCTCTTATCGCTTTCAAAATGCACCTCCAAAGTTATA
>JAVRKN010000045.1:0-10263 GCA_031962405.1 Athalassotoga sp.
CGTTGTTGCCCCAATTGACTATCGCAGGACCATACTGAGTTAGGTACGGGTAAGACACATCTGCAAGACCGATGCTCACTATGCCTATTAGGGCTACCATGAGAATCAGAAATCTCACTTTGTTCATAGAATCTCCTCCTCCTTTACTCTGTGGCGAGATTCGCCACTCTAAGTTCATTGTATCAATAAACAATTTTAAATCAAAGCAACGTAATTTAACGTAAGAGAACGTTTAACCAAGATAATCAAAGAAAAAACAAGCAATTTCAGATTATCAATGAATTTCTCTGTCAAATTCGTCCTTAATTCCAGATTTTCTGAAAAAATAGGTATTGATTTCATCGCACCATTCTTTGGCATTTGCCATCTGAAGTTCAAACTTTTCTGCCACCTGATCGAAACGATTTTTATCTACCAGATTCTCCAATTCATTCCATTTGTGCTTCATCTCAACTACTCTTTGAAAACCTTCAAAGTGTGAATCGTATATGTGCTGTATCACAGTCTTTCCAGATTTTAATTTGTGAGTATATGGAACATGATGAAAGAATAGCAGCAACTCATCGGGACATCTTTCCAAAGATTCGTAACGTTCCGCCACCTCACTCTTGTACTGGCCGATAAAGCCGGTGCCAGTCTTGATCGTTCTATCGACACCTATGCCTTCATGATCTGCGTAATGGTATGTGCCCCACTTTGAGTACTCGTATCCGTCCACATTCGGACCATAATGCGTGCCTGGATTTACCATCCAACCTATTCCAAGAGGAGCGGTATAGCTTTCATAAATTGACCATGAAGACAAGAGAATTTCAGAAATAGTTTTGACAATTTTTTGATTTTTTCCAAAGGTTAATTTTACCCATTCGTCCGTTATCTCATAAGACGAAAGTTGCGGATTCCATGCAAGTTTTCCGAAACCATATAGGTTAGCTTGAGCAAGTATATGGCCGGTCCAGTTTGGATTATCTCCTATATTTGATACGCCAGCAATTCCCCCATACGGCCTTTTAAAAAGTTTCCCACTTGCAATGTCAAAAACTTTTGAATTTACTCCATTTGCGTAGGTATCAAATTCGAGTACTTCCTTCCATTGTGGCACAAGATAACATAGATCTATTTGTTGACCAGTGTACTCTTGAGTTATTTGCAATTCAAGCATTTGATTTGTCTTTTGCATGGCCCCGAATAGAGGAGAAACTGGCTCTCTAACTTGAAAATCCATCGGTCCATTTTTTATTTGAATGATGACATTGTCTCTAAATTCTCCATCAAGAGGTGCAAAAAACTCATATGCTGCTTTCGCCCTGTCTGTTTTTTTATCTCGCCAATCTTGCATTTTATACACGAAAGCGCGCCATATTACAAGACCTCCAAAGGGTTCCAAGGCTTCTGCAATTGCATTTGCTCCCTGTGCGTGGGTTCTGCCATAGGCAAATGGACCGGAAGTGTATTCTGAGTCGGCTTTTACAAGAAATCCCCCGAAGTCCGGAATGTATTCGTATATCTCTTTAACTTTTTCTTTCCACCATTTCCTTACTGACTCATGCAAAGGATCTGAGGTGAGAAGTTTACCAAGATAAGTTGGGCTCGCAAAATTCACGCTCAAAAATATCCTTATACCGTAAACTCTGAAAATATCCGCGATCTTTGCAACGTATGGTAGATAATCTTTAGTTATGAGTTTCATCTCACTTTCATGAACGTTAACGTTGTTCAAAGAAACAAAATTTATCCCAATGGAAGACAAAAGCCTTGCATAATCTTTGATTCTTTGAGGATCAAAAAATATTTTCCCATCTTTAAAAAAGATCGAATTGCCGGCATATCCTCTTTCTATTGTGCCATCTAAATTGTCCCAATGCTCGATAATGCGGATTTTGTTTTGAGGATTCTCAACGATATCGAGATCGCTTATAGAATTTTCAAGTTGCAAAATTCTCAAAAAATGAAAAGTCCCATATAAAATTCCACGATCTGACTTGCCCGCTATCACTATCTTTGATTTAATCGTTTTTATCACGTAGCCATCATCGTTAAGCCTTTCAAATGATTTTTCACCAATCATATCGACAATCTTATCTGATCTGTTGGTTCCAAGGATCAATCCATTTGCTTCGATAAATTCGTCTGTAAAAGTTGGAATAATTGCACACATAGAGGAAATACCATTTGTAAGTTCTGATTGAGCAGAATGAATGACATTTGATGTGTTTAAAATTGTCACGTTACGACAAAAGGACTTATAAGAAGAAAGTACGCTTTGATCTTCAATTTTTTTGTATCTTAGCCAGCACTCGTAACCATTTTCGGTTTCCATTTCATTTACTCCTTTAAAAACATTCAACAGATTTAATCCATTCTTTTGCGATCAACAAACTTCCATTGACAGTTGGATGAACCCCATCGTACGACCAAAAGGATGGGTCCTCTGAAGAACAAAATTGAGCCATTATTCCATCTAACGGAACGAAAACGGCTTTGTACTCTCTTGCAAGTTTTCTAATCGCATGAATTTTAGGATCAAGATCTGATCTCCACATTTCCTTATTTGGTGTTCTCTCGCTTTTAACGCTTTCAATTAAATATGGTTCGCAAATCACAATTTTAGATCCAATTTTTTGGACCTCATCGAGTATAAACCTGTAATCTCTTTCAAAATCCTCAACGGAGGTTGGATCGTTGCTGTCAAATTTTCGCCATGTATCATTTATGCCTATCAAAATAGAAACAACGGTGGGTTTTAGATCTATGCAATCTGTTTTCCATCTTTTTTTCAAATCTCTGACTCTATCACCACTTACACCCCTGTTCAAAAACTTGACATGGATATTGGGATGATCGATCTTCCATAAGGCCGATACAAACAAAGGGTAACCATTTCCAAGATCGTATGGCTCTTCTCTTTTTCTCATGTAATCGGTTATACTATCACCTTGAAATAAAACAACATCTCCATCTTTTAACATGCTAAAACCTCCATAAAGATATGGGGAAGGGATTTCCCTTCCCCATTTTATCACTTAAGATGAACGTTTAAAGCAACGATTTCTCCGTGGTGAAAAATGCTTCAAATTTTAAACTTAAATGATTCATAAATGTTAACCGTCAAACATGTGATATAATTCTTTAAAAATAGAGGAGGAAGATCTTTATGCACGTTATCAAAGTTGAAAAAGCCGTCGAGATGATACCAGATGGTTCTACAATTATGATAGGAGGCTTTTTGGGCGTGGGCACACCTGAAGCCATCATAGACGAAATTGTAAAACAGAGAAAATCCAATCTCACGGTGATCGCTAATGATACGGCATTTCCAACCAGCGGTGTGGGTAAACTTGTAGTTAATAAACTCGTAAAGCGTGTCATAGTATCCCATATAGGCACGAATCCAGAAACACAAAAGCAGATGATCGAAAAAGCCATCGATGTTGAACTTGTTCCGCAAGGGACGCTTGTCGAAAGGATAAGGGCTGGCGGTGTTGGGTTAGGCGGTGTTTTGACTCCAACAGGCATAGGGACGGTTGTTGCGGAAGGAAAGCAAATTTTTAAAATAAACGATGTTGAGTATTTGCTTGAACTTCCTCTAAAAGCTGATTTCGCGTTGATAAACGCAAAAAAAGCCGATTGTAATGGCAACCTTGTCTATTCCCTTACGGCAAGAAATTTCAATCCAATAATGGCCATGGCAGCAAAAACGGTCATAGCAGAAGTAGAAGAGGTCTTACCCGTTGGGACAATACCACCAGATGAAGTGCATACGCCGGGCATTTTTGTGGATTACATCGTGAGAAAAAGGTGATCGAGATGGACGCGAAAATCTTAATAGCAAAAAGAGTGGCACAAGAGTTAAAAGAAGGAAATCTTGTAAATTTAGGCATAGGGATACCAACGCTTGTTGCAGACTACATTCCAAAGGATGTGAAAGTACTTTTTCAATCCGAAAACGGCATAATAGGAATGGGACCTATACCAGAAGAAGGTTTTGAACATCCAGATTTGACGAATGCGGGGGCAAATTACGTTAGTGCGATTCCAGGTGCCGCATGTTTTGACAGCGCTTTGTCGTTTGGAATAATAAGAGGCGGCCATCTCGATGTTACCGTACTTGGAGGGCTCCAGATAGACGAGATGGGGCATCTTGCGAATTGGATGGTACCTGGGAAAATAATTCCTGGAATGGGCGGAGCAATGGACTTAGTTACAGGTGCCAAAAGAGTTATAATAGCGATGACTCACACTTCAAAGGGAGAGCCAAAGATTGTAAAGAAGTGTACGCTTCCGCTTACTTCGATAAGAAGAATCAACTTAATTGTCACAGAAATGGCAGTCATTGAGCCAACACAAGATGGCCTTGTTTTAAAAGAAATTGCACCCAACCTTACCGTGGAAGATGTGTTAAAAGTCACAGATGCAAAATTAAAAATCTCAAATGATCTTAAAATAATGCAAATAGAAGGGATGTGAACCAATTGAAAATCGAAATAAGAGATCTCGAAAAGTTCAGAAAGCGTTTTGAATCATCTGAAAAAAATATCGTTGCCATGAATGCCGCATCTCATGGGGCGCTTACCGTTGTTGCCTTGAACAGGCTTCATGCCCAGCAATTGAACAGAACCTTTTCAAACGAGATAAAGACGAGGGGCATAACAAATCAGAAAAAAAGCGGAAGATGTTGGATGTTCGCTGGTCTTAATCTTGTAAGGGAAAGCGTGGCCGACAAATTGAATCTTGACAGTTTCGAATTATCGCAAAGTTTTCAAATGTTTTACGACAAAATTGAAAAGGCAAATTACTTCCTTGAAAGCATAATAGAAACCGCAAATCAAGATCTCAAAGATCGTCTTGTCATGTGGATACTTTCAAAGCCAGTTGAAGATGGTGGTCAATGGGGCATGTTTGTAGATCTTGTCGAGAAATACGGAGTCTTGCCAAAAGAACTTATGGATGAAAGTTTTCAAACAAGCGAATCTGCCACAATGAACAGACTGCTCGACACGAAACTGCGAGAAGATGCCATGATCTTAAGAGAAATGGTTAAAAAAGGCAAAACTTCAAAGGAAATTCAATCCAAGAAAAATGAATTACTTGAAGAGATCCACAGAATTTTATCGATAAACATGGGCTTACCACCCGAGAAATTCGATTACGAGTACAAAGACAAGGATGGGAATTTTCACAGAATTGAGAAAATAACACCGCTTGAATTCTACCAGGAATTTGCCGACCCTCTTGATAAGTTCGTAAGCGTCATAAATTGTCCTACGCCTGATAAGGAATTCATGAAAACTTACACCGTTCAGTATCTTGGCAATGTAATCGGTGGGAAGGGAATAACTTATCTCAACCTTGATCTTGGAGAGTTCAAAGAACTTGCAAAACAAATGATTCTCGATGGAAAATTGGTTTGGTTTACCGCCGATGTTGGCAAAATGATGGAAAGAGAAAAGGGCATCTTAGACACCGAAATTTACGATTTTGAGAAACTTTATGATACACATTTCGTGTTTAACAAAGCGACAAGGCTTGATTACGGAGACAGTCTCATGACCCATGCCATGGTTTTCACCGGCGTTGATATCGATGGCGACGGAAAACCGGTGAAATGGAAGGTTGAAAACAGTTGGGGAGACCAAATCGGCGATAAAGGGTATTTCTTGATGAGCGACTCGTGGTTCGATGAGTACGTTTACGAAGTGGCCGTTGAAGAAAAATATTTATCTTCTGCGATGAAAAAAGTTTTAAAAGAGAAGCCAATTGAATTACCGCCATGGGATCCAATGGGATCAGTTGCCTTCGCAAGATGAATGAGAAAAAGATATTCTTGATTTTTTCTCTCATCATTCTCAATGCTTTTTACTTCCTCGTCCTAATTTTAGGAGGAGGAAGTTTTTCGGTCAAAAGTTTTACTTTGTTCATGATACTTCTATTTTCCGCTTACGTTGTTCATTCTTTTGGAGTTATAAGGTTTGGAAAGTTTTCAATTTCAGCAAGTTTTTTCTTCCTTTTCCCAATGTTAGTCGTTTTCGGCCCTGTCGTAACATCTCTGGCCGCTTACGCCATTACTTTGCTTCAATATGCGAAAGTTGACATTTCGAGAAGAATTTACGGTGGCGTTCAGTATGCCATTTCTTACGGTGCGGCGGGCCTTGTTCTTCAATTTTTAGGCATAAACGTGTATGGGCTGATCGCATCTTTCGTAATTTTTAAAATACTGAATTTCATTCTCGTAGATCTTTTTCTGTATTTTTACTTAAACAGGTACAAGAATTTCTTCGATGCTTTGAAATATCTTTCACTTGAAAGTGGCATATTTGCGCTTGTAATTCCAACGGCATACGTGCTTTATCTGCATTTGGAAGACCCATTTATAACGTATTTTGCCATCTACACGCTCTTATTTCCATTTTCTCTTACTTACATGCTTTCCGTTGAAAATAAGTCTCGTTTGGAACTTGAAGAGGAGAAGGTTATACTTTCAAGGCGCGTAAATGAACTTAAACGCGTGCTTGAGGTATCTGAACTTTTAAAATCAAATATATCTCTTATCGATCTTATGATGAGAGTCGCTTCGATAATTCATGACGATCTTGGTTGGGAGTATGTGCTTGTCAGCCTCGTAAAACCCGATGGTTCTATTGAAAGGATAGCTTACGCAGGGATCACGGAAGACGATTTTAGGAAACTTAAAGAAAATTCCCCAACGCTTTCTTTTGTCAAAAATATCATGAGAGATGAGTTTAAAATCTCAAATTCGTATTTCATACCTGAAGAGGCAAATGTGTACCTTCCAGATGAAATGGTTTACGTCGGGAAGTACGATGTGGTCGATAGCACAAGTTGGAGAGACAAAGATCTTTTATGGATACCTATTTACGATAAAAACGGAAAGATGATCGCGTACATATCTCCCGACAAACCAAAAAGTGGAAAAAGACCCTCAATAGATGACATAACAATTCTGGAGATATTTGCAGATCAGGTACTGATCGCAATCGAAAACTCAAGTGAATTCCAAACTTTGCAGGAAAAAACCATTCGCGATTTGCAAACCGGCCTTTACAATCATACCGAATTTTACAACAGGATCAACAAACTCGTCGAAGAAAAAGAAAAGTTTTCGCTTCTCATGATGGACATAGACGATTTTAAATCCATCAACGATTCTTACGGTCACCAAACTGGTGATGTCGTGATAGAGTATCTCGCAGAGAGGATCAAGTTATCCATAAGGCGCGAGGATATAGCGGCAAGGTATGGCGGAGATGAATTTGCCGTGATTTTAAAGGGTGCCGAAAGGGCTACGGCAAGAACGATAGCAGAAAGATTGCGCCTTTCGGTGGCAGAGGGAAATCCTCCCGTGAAGGTCACAATAAGCATTGGTGTGGCAGAATATCCAGTGGATTCTTCAACCGCAAATGGCATTATTCTGGCTGCCGACAAGGCACTTTACATGGCCAAAAATCACGGAAAGAATAAGGTCGAAATTTCAAACTAATTCCGAGAGTATAAGCGCTGAAAATTTCATTCCGAAGGTTGTGAATTTAAGAGTTTCGTTGGAACAGTCAAGAAATTCTCCACAGAATTTTTCAACTTTTTTGACGTAAAAGTCCACATTCTCATTTCCAAATTTTTCCTTCAAACAACGCAAATTCACGCCCTTTGCGAGTCTTAATCCCATGAAAAGTGTTTCTGCCAATTCTTCTTTGGAAGAATTGACTGCATTGTAAGCATGCGGCAATTCGCCCTTCTTCAATTTTTGAATGTATTCTCCAAGATCGAATGTATTCACCCATCTTTTCATTCCAAAATGACTTCCGGCAGAAAGACCAAGCCCAATGTATTCTCCATTTTCCCAGTAATTGATGTTGTGAACGGAGGGCTTTCCTTTAGTCCAGGAACTAAGTTCGTATCTTTCGTATCCGAATTTATCAAGGCTTTCAATTATCGTATCGTACATCCTTTCTGATTCATCTTCTGAAGGAAGTTTGACGGTGCCTGCTTTGATCATCGGGTAAAGAGGGACTTCTTCATGGATTTCAAGTTCATAAAAAGAGACATGATCTGGTTTTATATTCTCAACAATTCTTAAATCGGATTCAACATCTTCCAACCTTTCAAATGGAAGATTGTACATGAGATCGATGTTGACGTTGTCAAAATACTTCCTTGTTAACTCGTAATTTTTCAAGAAAGTTTTAAAATTGTAAGGGCGGCCTATGACCTTCAAAAGTTGATCAGATGTGCTTTGTAAGCCAAGACTTACGCGGTTAACGCCGAGCACTTTAAGATCCTGACAGAGATTAACGGTCACGTCTTCAGGATTTATTTCGAAGGTGACCTCCACTGGATCGCAGTCAAAATTAAGAAAAATCTCGTCAATTAAATTTGAAATATATTTGATTGGCACATGACTTGGCGTCCCACCCCCAAAATAAAGGGTGAAGATGTGCGGCTTGCCAATTTGATTCGAAATGATTTCAATTTCACGCTTTACAGCATCAAAATACTCCGATATAAATTTGTCGTTAACATACGAGGCAAAATCGCAATAGACACATTTTCTAGAGCAAAATGGTACATGGATGTAAAGAGAAGTATCAGTTTTCAACTGAAAGGTACACTGCTCCCATGTTGTATCCAAAGGCCAGCCTTTCATTTTGACCAGTGAAAATGGCGTAGATGGCAGGGCCTGAACTTGACGGCATAAGTCTAACAGTCCAACTGTTATTAAGGGATTGCTGAGCAGAGGAAATTCCTATTCCAAGACCGGCTCCATTTGCATTAAAACCTGCGCCTAAATCAAGAGAAAAACCGAGATTTTTAAATTCAAATCCTCCCGTTAAGAAATAAAGATTTCCAACTTCAGTCGTTAAAAGAAATGAACTTTTGAACGGAGTATACCCTACTTCTATGTCTGTCATATCTTGAAGATCCGATGTAAAGACAAGGTAAAAATGCGTTTGAGCGTAAAGTGAAAGGTTTGAAAATACAAATTGAGTTCTTCCGTTAAAGTCGACTCCAAAATTGGGTAATCCGTAATTTCCAAGTGTGAGATCCACATCGTAAAAGATTGGAGCGATCGTTCTCATCGTCTCGTACTCAAAATACCCAACCGGAGTTAAGGGGATTAAATCAAGTCCTATTGCTGCGGAATAAGTTGTCTTGCCAACCATCAAATTCAAAAATCCAATTTTTTCTCTGTCTATAGTTGTATTTGAAAAGCCTATTGCACCACCCCAACCTGTCGTACCAAGGGTTTCCAAAAAGATCAAGTTTCCAACTTTTTGAGAATAAGAAGTCATCCATTGTGGTCCTTGGTAGATGAAAGTCTTAAAACTTCCACTTGCGAAAACGGACATTGCAAATCCCAAAATCAAAAAGATAACCGTGAATTTCTTCATACTTTTGCCTCCTAATCACCACGAAAAGACAAAACCGCACCATTCTCCTTCGCAGGCCTTATCGATGAGAGTCATTCCGTGCCTGATGCATGCTTGCTCCATATCCTTCTCATGACTTTTATCTATGCCAGACACTATGAATACAATTCCCCTTGAAAGTTGATCGAGTAATTTGATTATCACTTCGTAATAGATGTTGGCAACAACGATGTCAAAACTTTCATCAATGCCATCCATCAAATTATTCTTTCTAACTTCGTAATGAACGTCATTTAACTTAGCCGTTTCGATAGATTGCTGAATGGCTAACGGATCTACATCTATCGCCAAAACCCTCCCTGCTCCAAGTTTAACCGCAAAGGCAGATATTATCCCACTGCCACAACCAACATCGCAAACGCTTGATCCTCGCTTCATGAATTTTTGCAAAAACCTTATCGCAATCTTTGTGCTCTCATGCTCACCAGTTCCAAAAGCCATCCCCGGGACAATCTTTACAGTTATCCCCTCTTGAGGGTCTTTGAATTTGCTTGGATTTGGATTAACGTAAAGATTATTTCCCACATTGACTATTTTAAGACTTTCTGACCATTTTTTGATCCAATCTTCATCTTCTACCCATTCCAACTCAAATGGTACCTTAATTTTTTCGATTACTTCCTCAGCCTTATCATCGCAAAAAAGGTGAAATACCTCAAAATCATCATTTGGGTATGATTCAGAATAAAAATTTTGACAATCATAATTTGCAAGTAATTCCATTATTTCATCGGATATACTCTTGTCGATCTTGAACTTGAATGCTTTCCTTTTCACGATAAAACTCCTTATACTGATTTAAATTTAAAAATCGAATGTT
>JAVRKN010000046.1:0-1405 GCA_031962405.1 Athalassotoga sp.
TTTTGTAAATCTTGAAGATCCTCATGTAAATTTCATGATTCTCCGCATTTGGAAAATACGTTTTTCGAACGTTAAAATTAACCTCATCAAAGTCATTTATAACTTTCAGCGCTTTCATGCCAATTATTGCGGCTCCAAAAGAGGAACTATCTTCATTTTCCAAAGTTTTAACCTTTTTCCCAAGAATGTCTGTGAATATTTTTATCCATAAGTTTGATTTTGTCATACCTCCTGTTAGGCGTATTTCTTCTACCTTTCCGATCACTTCTTCAAGCGCAAGGTTAACATCGTAAAGACTATAGCCTATTCCTTCAAGCACAGATCTTAAAAAATGTGGCTTTTTGTGATAAATGTTCATGCCGAAGAAAACTCCTCTTAGGTTTGCGTCCCAGTATGGCGCTCTTTCACCGGTTAGATGAGGCAAAAAGATGAGTCCGTCAGATCCTGGCTTTACCTTTGTAATTTTTTTCATGATCGATTCGATTTTACCGTTGGCGAAGTTATCGATAAACCACTTTAGGGTAATTCCAACGTTGCTTACCGCACCACCGATTACGAAATGTGATCCGTCAAGAATGTAAGTAAAGGTTCTCATCTTTGGATCGATAAGGGGACTATTTGAGACAATTCTCATTGCCCCGCTCGTGCCCACGCTTACAGATGCGATTTCTTGGCTTATGGCCCCTGAACCAAGATTTGCCAATGGCCCATCTCCACCGCCGATGACAAATGGAATTTCAGGATCAAGACCGATTTTATGAGCATATGAATGCTTCATTTTCCGCAGAATGTATTCTTCTGGTACAATTTCTGAAAGCATCTCTTCTCTTATGCCAGCAATCTTTAGGGCAAGATCATCCCATTTCATCTTTTTCAAATTCAAAAAACCCATTCCAGAGGCCATCGAACGATCAACCACGTAAAGATCAAAAAGTTTGTAAAGGATGTATTCCTTTATGGAAATGAACTTCGCTGTTTTTCTGAAAATATCATTCATATTTTCCCTTAGCCATACGATTTTACACAGCGGTAGCATTGGATGAATGGGTGTACCCGTGCGTTGGTACAATGTAAAACCCTCACCGCTATTTTTAAGGCGCTTTGATATCTGCACACTTCGTGAGTCTGCCCAAATCATGGCATTCATGAGCTTATTTCCACTTTCATCAACGGGAATAACACTGTGCATCGCACCACTAAAACTTATCCCAATTATTGTACCCTTTCTTTTAATTTGTTTTACAACTTTTTCAACAGAATTAAGGACGGCATTGAAGATCTCGTCGGGATCTTGTTCTATCATCCCAATTTTTGGAACTAAAAGTTTGTATCCAAACTCGGCAGTACATACCGCTTTACCACTCAAATCGTAAGCGGTAGTCTTGACCGTTGTTGTACCGATATC
>JAVRKN010000046.1:1505-10120 GCA_031962405.1 Athalassotoga sp.
GCTCCGACATGTGCCCCGTCGAAATCTGGTCCTCACTTCGTTGCGGAGGATTTCTCTGGGGCATCATGTCCTCCGCCTCACCATGTCTTTTTTGCTGATCACTCGTCACGCGTTACGCGTCACTGTTTTCCTGCTCCGGCAGGTGCCCCCTCGATGTCTGGTCCTCGCTAACGCTGCGGAGGCCATCTCGAGGGCATCTTGCCCTTCGCCATAACCACTCACTAATCTCTAATGTCTAATCCCTAATCTCTTTTTTGCCTTTACTGATCACTCGTCACGCGTTACTTCATGAGTTACTTTTTATCCACGTCGATATTTCTTCTATGACATCGACACTGACGTGACCTTCAACAAGATATTCATCTGGAGATGGAGTACCATCCCATTTCATGAAAAGATGGTCAAGGTCTGGGTACCATTTAAACGTGTAATCCTTTTCTTTGCCAAATGCCGACTCAAAGATATAAAAATCTTTCTTAGTAACCTGATAATCTTTTCCGCCTTGCATTATGAGTACGGGAAGATTTAGAGTTTTTAAAACATCGACTGGATTGTATTTTTCAAGTTCGTAATAATAACTTACCGGAGCGCCCATGACCACATCTGAATCTTTTAGGGTGTGATTGTTTATATCCTGAAGTTGAACTATGATTGACTTCATCGCAGATATTTCAGTTGCGTTGTTGGACAAAGAAATGAGATATTCAAGTTGATCGATAGTCACATCTTGTAAACTTCTTGCCGGCGCAGCCAACATGATTACTCCTGAAACGCCTCCGGACATTTTTGCTATTTGAGGTGCAAGATATCCTCCTTCGCTATGACCAAGAACGAATATCTTCCCTATGTAACTTTGATCTTTCAAAAATTTTATTCCATCGAGGGCATCTTTGAAATATTCATTTTCAAGATTAACAGGTATCTTCCCATCTTGGAACTCCTTTGAATAAACATAGGTACTTTTATCGTATCTTAAAACGACTATGCCCATTGAAGAAAGGCCATAAGCGATATCCTCAAAAGGTCTGTTTGGGCCTATCGATTCGTTCATGTTTTCTGGTCCAGAGCCTGGTATCAGTATAACGGCTGGAAAAGGTCCCTTGCCTTGGGGGATAGTTATCTCTGCTGGAACTTTCCAATCATTTCCAATTGTAATTTTTTCAACTTTGAATTTCGATTGATCTGCATAATCAGGGATCGAGTAAGTAGAGGTGGATGGTTTAAAAAATAGTCCTGCAACCTTTGAATTTTGATCGATTGTGACTGTTACATCAAGGGGGGCTTTTGAAAATTCAACCGTGAAGACAAAGACGGTGTAATTTCCAACCTTTGATATTCTGACGCTCTCTATTGTTTGAAATTTTCCAAATTGACTTTCTATCTGCTCCCATACAGCTTTTGTTTTGGACAATGGCAGTGCTTCCATCATCTGTTCATCGTACATGGATTCGGCCGCCGCGAAGTTTCCGGTGGATAAATTCATCACGAATTCCTTGGCAACTTGAAGATTATCATTCGCAAAAATCATTGTGGCAAAAGACAAAACTGTAAAGACAAACACAAACTTTTTCATTCAAATCACCTCTTCTGTTATAATATACACGATGATGATACTATTTCAAAATGTTGATGAACGAAAACTTGAGGAAATAGCAAAAAAATTCGCTAAAATACTTTTCGATGGTAGTATTGTGCTTCTCAAGGGTGATTTGGGAAGTGGAAAGACGACATTTGTGCGTTATCTTGTTGAATATCTTGGTGGAAATGGACGTAAAGTTACAAGTCCAACCTTTACCATAGTGAACGAGTATCAAAGCAATTTTGAAATTCACCATATTGACCTCTTCAGACTGAATGAAATAGAAGTTGAGGAACTCCCAATAGAAGACTACCTTGACGCTGACGGTATTTGCCTTATAGAATGGCCTGAAAAGTTGGGCGATCATATGCCTGAAAATTATTTCAAAATTGAATTTGAATTCGTCGACGAAAGTCATAGGAATTTAAAGATATCCTCAAGTGGTTCGGTTTACGATCAAGCATTTTTAAGAGGTGATCTTTCTGTCAAAAAATAAGAAATTGGATGGAACTTCAAGATACAAAGAAAGGGGTACAATGCCCCCCGATGAGCTTCCATGCGTACCGTTAAAGGGCAATGATGTTGCTTTTCCGACGGCATTAGTACCTTTTCATGTGGAAAGAGAATCTGCCATAAAAGCACTCGATAAGGTGGTCGAAAATGAAGAACGTTACCTTATACTTATATCTCAAAAAAACCAAAATGTTCAAATTCCAGACGTCGAAGATCTATACAAAATAGGGACATTTTCACGCTTACTTCAACTCGTCAAACTTCCAGATGGAAGCATAAGAGCCCTTGCCGAGGGCATAATTCGTGTAAAAATAACAGAATATACTCAAAGAGAGCCTTTTTTACTCTGTAAGTACGAGGCTCTTGAAAAAAAGGTTAGAAAGTCAAAGGATCTTACGGCTGTCATAAGACTTTTAAAAAACAAGGCTATGAAATATTTTGAAATGACAAAAAGGCTTCCAGAAGACGCAGTTTCAGAAATTGCGCTTATCGATGATCCAGACAAGCTCGTAGACACGATAATTTCTTTCACGGAAATGAGTTTAGAGAACAAGCAAAGATTTCTTGAGATTGTGGATCCAAAGGATAGAATAATAGAATTTCTCAAATACTTAAATTCAGAGATAGAATTTCTAAAGATTGAGGCAGATATCGACGATAAGGTTAAGGAAAAAATAGACAAAGGTCAAAAAGAATTTTACCTTCGAGAAAAGATAGAGACTATAAAAAGCGAACTCGGAGACGATACATCTGAAGCCGATGAATTGAGAGAAAAATTGAAACGTAAAAAATACCCTCCTGAGGTGAAGAAAACGATAGAAAAAGAAATAGATAGATTTGAAAAGATGTACCCTTCTTCACCAGAAGCGACCGTTTCAAGAAATTACATCGATTGGCTTTTTGATATACCATGGTATGAAAAGACAAAGGAAGACGTGAACATAAAAAGGGCTTCGAAAATACTTGAGGAGGATCATTACGGCCTTGAAGATGTTAAGGATAGAATTTTAGATTACATAGCGATCAAAAATTTCAGCAGCACGGCTAAATCGCCCATACTTTGCCTTGTTGGGCCTCCCGGAGTTGGCAAAACATCGCTTGGCATGTCTTTGGCAAAAGCACTCAACAGAAAATTTGGTCAAATCACTCTTGGAGGTATGAGAGACGAAGCGGAAATAAGAGGCCATAGGAGAACTTACATCGGGGCGCTTCCAGGTCGTTTAATTCAAACGATCGTAAAAGTTGGTGTTAAAAATCCAGTTATCCTCCTTGATGAAATAGACAAAATGGGAATTTCATTTCAAGGTGATCCGGCAGCCGCACTGCTTGAAGTCCTTGATCCAGAAGAAAATTCTCATTTCATAGATAATTACATTGAAATTCCGTTTGATTTGTCAGATGTCGTATTCGTTACAACCGCAAATACGGTCGAACCAATTCCGCCAGCGCTTGCAGATAGGATGGAGATAATAGAAATACCTGGTTACACCTTCCAGGAAAAATTGGAGATAGCGAAAAGATTTCTGATTCCTAAGTTGATAAGGGAATATGGAATGGAAGGCATCGATCTTGAAATAAAAAATGAAGCCTTTGAGAAGATAATCGAAGATTACACGCTTGAATCTGGCGTAAGAAATCTTGAAAGAATGATATCGAAACTCTTGAGAAAGATCGCAAGAAACGCTATGAATAAAGATTCTAAAATGATAAAAATCGGATCGAAAGAAGTTGAAGAAATGTTGGGTGCTCCTATGCTCATCAGATCTCAAATACCAACGGTACCAACGGTCGGAGAGACTATCGGACTTGCATGGACACCAACTGGTGGAGAGGTGCTTGTTATAGAAGCAACAGCCGTTCCTGGAAATTCTCAGACTTTGATAACGGGTAATCTTGGAAATGTCATGAAAGAATCGGTGACAATTGCAATGACGCTTTGCAAAAGTCTTTGTCAAGATAAGGCAGAATTTTTCAAAACGCACGATTTTCACATTCACGCGCCAGAAGGTGCGATTCCCAAAGATGGTCCATCGGCTGGAGTGGCTATTCTAACCTCTTTATGCTCCGTTGTAACTGGCAAGCCTGTGAGAAATGACGTTGCAATGACTGGAGAAATAACGCTTAACGGTAAAATTTTGGCCATCGGGGGATTAAGAGAAAAACTGCTTGCGGCAAAAAGATTCGGCATCAGGGAAGTCATAGTTCCAAAAGCAAATGAGCCGATGGTCAAAAAGATGAAGAAAGATGTAATTGAGGGTATTAAGATAAATTACGTTGAAGATGTCAGAGAGGCTTTAAAAATAGATTTGGGAATAGATTATGTTCGTTGAAAATGTTGAATTAGACGTGGATGCCCACCTTTACGATGATTTTCCTGAACCTCTTAACGGAGAAGTTGTCTTTGTGGGGAGATCTAACGTTGGAAAGTCTTCTCTTTTAAACGCACTCTTTGGTAAGCGAATTGCCAAAACAAGTTCGACGCCAGGCAAGACGAGATCCTTACTTTTTTTCAAGGTAAACGATCTTTACCATTTTATAGACTTTCCAGGTTATGGATATGCAAAAGTCTCAAAAGTTGAAAGGGAGAAATGGCAATTTCTCGTTGAGAGTTACTTCAAAAGCAAGCGTCCATTAAAGGGCATCTTTTTGCTTGTTGATTCGATGATACCGACCCAAAGATCTGATTTGGAGGCTTTTGATTTTTTCAAAGCATTTTCAAATGTTTTTATAGTGCTAACCAAGATCGATAGAATCAAAAAAAGCCAGATCTCCAAGAAAACAGAAGAGGTAAGATCAGAGTTCAGAGGAGCAAAAATCATTGTACCATTTTCATCTGTGACAAAGGAAGGATTGACAGAAATAAATGGGATTTTAAGAGAAATCCTTGAGAAAAAAAGAGGTGACGTTTTTGAACAAAGATGAAGCGCTTGAATATCTAAGAGGAAATCACTTGCCAACGGTATGGTGTCCGGGATGTGGTAATGGAATTGTTTTAAAGGCCATGTTGGAAGCCATAAAAAACCTTGGCCTACAGAAAGACAACATAGCGGTGGTGTCTGGAATAGGTTGTTCTTCGAGGGCGACTGGATACATTGATTTCAACACAATGCACACACTTCACGGAAGGGCCATCGCATTTGCGACGGGCGTAAAACTTGCAAGGCCCGATCTTAAGGTCATAGTTATAACTGGCGATGGTGATGCCATGGCCATAGGTGGAAATCATTTCATACATGCGTGCCGAAGAAATATGGATCTTACGGTCATAATTTACAACAACAACATATACGGTATGACTGGGGGACAGTATTCTCCAACGACTCCGTTTGGCGATAAAGCGACGACGGCTCCATACGGAAATCTCGAGACGCCATTTGACGTGGTTGAAATGGCAAAAACCTCAGGGGCTACTTACATTGCGCGTGCCACAACTTATCATTACATGCTCATGGTTAAATACATGCAAAAAGCAATTGCCCATGAAGGTATGTCTGTTGTTGATGCCGTTACTCAATGCCCGACATACTACGGAAGATACAACAAATCTGGTGATGCACCAGGCATGATGCAATATTTCAAAGAAAATGCGATTCCGCTTGAGAAAGCAAAGCAGATGGATCAAAAAGCACTCGAGGGGAAAATAGTCATAGGAGAATTTGTTGATATCCAAAAACCAGGCTATGTTTCCGAGTACATCAAACTTAGAGAAAGTTTGAAGGTGAAATCATGAGCGTTAACCTCTATACTTCGATGACCATAGAATTGCCCTTCAGCATGAGAATATCTGGCATAGGTGGACAAGGCAACGTTTTACTTGGAACAATTCTTTCAGATGCTCTTTCAAAAGAAGGAAAATGGGTCATTCAAACCCAATCTTACAGTGCTCAGGTTAGAGGCGGTTTGACAAATTGTGATGTGCTTTTCTTTGATGAACCCATAGATTTCCCTCAGGCAAGAACTTTTGATATTTTCTTTGCGATGCATGACATAGGTCTTAAGGCACATTTTAAATACCTAAAAAACAATGGGATACTTTTCGTGGATTCATCAACATGTTCCGAAATACCGCCTTCTGTGAAGGTCATAACGAAAAAGATAATCTCAATCCCAATAACTCAAAAAGCCGAGGAACTTTTTGGAAGAAAGGTTTTTTCAAATACAATGAGCCTTGGCCTCATAGCAGCAACTACGAGAATAGTAAGTCATGAATCTTTGAAGAATTCTATCATCGAACATGTGCCGGGAAAATATCTTGATCAAAATCTAAAGGCCCTTGACGAAGGTTATAAATTGTCAGATAAGATTTTCGAGTTGAGAAAAGACCTTAAAGTTCCATATTCAAAGGGTACAAACATAAACTTTGAATGAAAAGAAGAAATCTGCTTAGCAGTTTTAAATACGCCTTTGAGGGTATGAGTCATGCTTTAAAAAGCCAGCGCAACATGAAGATACATTTTGTGACGGCTGGCACGGTTGTGGCTGTTTCTTTAATCTTAAAACTTGAAGTAGATGAGTTTTTGTGGATCTTTCTTGCCATAACTCTTGTCTTAGTTTCTGAGATTTTCAATTCTTTTTTTGAAGAATTTCTTGATTTTGTGAGTCCACAGTACCACGAGGCCGTTAAACACATGAAAGATATGGCCGCAGGCAGTGTGTTGACGGCTGCCATATTTGCCGTAACGGTTGCCATCATAATATTTGGAAAAAGATTTGGTTTTAACCTTTCTGTCTATGCAAGTATAGTACTCTTTGCCTACTTATTTTTCGTTTTTTTTATCTCCGTCTTCTTTAAAGAAAAGAAAAATAAAGAGGACAAATCCAAGAAATCGTGATCAATTGATTTGAGTATTGACAGTTTTATTTTTTTGTGTTATATTTTTTGCAAGGTGATAAAATGTCCAATTTAAGAATTTCAAATCTTAAAGTTCAGAACAATTGGTGGTGGCACACCCCCTGATGCTGAGAGGGTAATGTGCCTTTTACCATAAAGTATTCAGCATCGGGGATCTTAAAAAAGATCCCCGATTTTCATTTTGAAGGGAGGAATTTAGGATGGAAAGATTCATAAATTTAAAGGGAGAAGATATACCGAAACAGTGGTACAACGTCAAGGCGGATCTGCCATTTGAACTTGATCCACCGCTTGATCCTCAAACGATGAAACCCATAGATCCCTCAAAATTGGAGGTACTTTTCCCAAAAGCACTTGTCATGCAAGAGGCAACAAAAGAGAGGGAAATTTCAATCCCGCAAAGGGTGCGGGAAGCCTATGCACTTTACAGGCCAACACCGCTTGTAAGGGCAATTGGACTTGAAAGGGCATTGAAGACTCCAGCCCACATTTATTACAAAAACGAAAGCGTCAGCCCTACTGGTAGCCATAAACTAAATACAGCCCTTGCACAAGCATATTACAATCTTGAGGAAGGAACGACCAAGATCTCGACAGAGACTGGTGCGGGACAATGGGGAAGTGCTCTTGCATTTGCAGGGGCTTACTTCAATCTCGATGTCAATGTCTTCATGGTTAAAATCAGTTTTGAACAAAAGCCGGCTCGAAAATACATGGTCAACTTGTTTAACGGTAAAATTCATCCAAGTCCAAGCGATTTTACCAATTACGGTAAAAAGGTGCTTGAAGTCACGCCAAATTCAACTGGATCTCTTGGAATGGCCATAAGTGAGGCCATCGAATATGCCCTCTCTAAAGAAAAAACGCACTATTCTCTTGGAAGCGTTCTCGATCATGTTTTACTTCATCAGACGGTAATAGGCCAAGAGACTAAAAAGCAGATGGAACTTGCCGGAGAAGAACCTGACGTACTCATAGGGTGCTTTGGAGGAGGATCAAACTTTGGCGGTTTCACTTTACCGTTCATGCCGTTAAAATTGAAGAAAAATTCGCTTGAGATAGTTGCATGTGAACCTACAGAATGTCCATCTTTTACGAAAGGAGAGTACAAATACGATTATGGAGATACAGCCCATCTTACACCAATGTTAAAGATGTACACGCTTGGTTCTGAATTCGTACCACCGCCAATTTACGCTGGAGGATTGCGTTACCATGGTGCCTCTCCAATAATAAGTCGTCTCGTGAAAGAGGGATACATGAAGGCCATTGCCATTCCTCAAGAAGAAGCCTTCGAGGCAGCAAGGTTATTTTCCGTGACCGAAGGCATAATTCCCGCTCCCGAAACGAGTCATGCCATTGCTGGGGTTGTAAGATACGCAAAAGCATGTGCCGAAAGTGGAGAGAGGAAGGTTATCGTCTTCAATTTCAGTGGTCATGGATTGCTCGATTTAAATTCATACGTAAAATAACATCGCATTCGCCATATGCATTTTGTGCTTCTGCTCCAGCATATGCCCCATCGAAATCTGGTCCTCGCTGACGCTGCGGAGGATTTCTCTGGGGCATCATGCTCTCCGCAACGCACTGTTTTATCGGCTTCAGCAAGCACCCTCTCGATGTCTGGTCCTCGCTGACGCTGCGGAGGCCATCTCGAGGGCATCCTGCCCT
>JAVRKN010000047.1:0-9563 GCA_031962405.1 Athalassotoga sp.
CCATGGCGCATTGGTTTTTAGAACAAGTAGAAAATTATATCACAAATTCATTTAGTTCTGTACAGCCTATCCCCAGCATCTCCCAATCCAGGCAAAATGTAAGCATGATCGTTCAATCCCCTGTCAACTGCACAGGTCAAAATTTTAACGTCACCATGTTTTGATTCCACAACCTTTAATCCTTCTGGTGCGGCCACTATCGAGAGTAAAGTGATATGTTTTGCATTTCTTTCTTTTACAAGTTCTATAGCCTTAACCGCAGAATTTCCAGTTGCAAGCATCGGATCGAGTATGAAAACCTCTGTATCATCAAAAAAGGCTGGAAACTTTGCGTAATATTCAACTGGCATTTTGGTTTCAGGATCTCTGTACATGCCCGCATATCCAACAGAGGCATTGGGGACGAGTTGGAGTACGCCGTCCAACATGCCAAGGCCGGCTCTCAATATGGGAACTACAACTATATTTTTGTCGTTTATCTCGTATCCTTCGCATTCTTCAAGTGGAGTTTGAACGATCTTTTTTTTCAACGCAAGATGACGCATCGCTTCGTATGTCATAAGAGTGGCTATTTCTTTCACAAGTTCTCTGAACTCCTTTGGCCCAGTTGATTTATCGCGCAAAATGGTCAATTTGTGGAGTATTAAAGGATGATCAACGATCAAATGCATGATTATACCTCCGATTCACTGTACTTTACAATTCTGTTCTTACCGGCTAATTTCGCACGGTAAAGTGCTATGTCGGCACATTTTACAATTTGTTCCATGGTGTTGCATGTGGGAGTTATCTCTGCAATGCCAATCGATATGGTGAGTTTCATCCACTTGAAATTCTCTCTGACATTTTTTAACATCCTTTGAGCACCCTTCATGGATTGTTCAAGAGGCGTGTGTGGAAAGATCACCAAAAATTCTTCCCCACCGTACCTTCCTATTATGTCTATCTTTCTTGTACTCATTCTCAACGTTTCTGAGACTTTCTTCAGAACTTCATCTCCAACATCGTGGCCATAAGTATCGTTAATTCTCTTAAAATTATCGATATCGATCATGGCCACACTTAAGAATTCCTTGTATCTTTTTGCCCTTTCAACTTCTTCACTTAATCTTTCAAATATGTAACGACGCGTGTATACCCCTGTCAGTTGATCAAGGTCTGATATTTTTGAGGCGATAACCTTTTCAAGTTTCAATTTGTAGATGGGAACAATTGCGTCCAAAATTGCCATTGCCTTATCGAGATCTACGTTAGTTTTGTCAATCTGGATGAAGACCTCTCCACCACGTATTGAAAAATCGTAAACGAATTTTTCGTCATCTATGATCCACGAATCACCTTTTACGTCCTCATCTGTCTGGTAAGATATCCCATTCTTATCACATATATAACCGATCTCTTCTATCCCGTGCATTCTGCAAAGCACTTCGCTCTCGACGTGCTTAGAAAGATCAATTGCAAGAGATTCAATTACCTCGTTCGTTGATTCAAAATTTATGGAGTAAAGGCACGAACTTGCGGCATTTAACAATTCTAAAGTTCCTTGCAAATCTTTTAGGCGTTTTTTTATTTCATTTGCACGATTCTTAAGGCCAAGGCTTTGGGCGATATTTGAGGCGATCGCAAAATGAAGATCGGCGCTCTTTTGCCAGCCAAAAAGTTTGTAAAGTTTTGCGAGTTGTTCTTCGTAAAATATGGCATTTGTAAGAAATCCTTCTCTGTAAAGTTTCTCTCCGTACTTTTTCATCATCTTCAAAGCGCGCGCCGATTTCAGCCTTGAAACGAAGTAAATGGCAAAGGGAATCTGCGGAAATGCTATGGTTTCAACGATTTTCAAGGGATCATTCGCGATGTTTCTGAGGTACTCGCCGTCTTCAGAGTTGATCAATTTCAAAGTTTCAAGTGCATTTTTTTCATCATCCGTGTAGATATATTTTATGAATTTCAACATCATTTCGTCGTTGTTTTTTGAATTTAAAGCATCTAATTCAATGTCTTCGACCATCATTCTTGATCTCAAAGCGTTGACTTCTGTCTCAAAATCATCTGAAAGGGATTTCACCAAATCGAGGCTTTCTCTTGCTTTACTGAAATTTCCCATCTCCACAAAATTTTCTGCCATTGTGAGGTTAATGATGAGAAAAGTTTTCCAAAGTCCTTCTTCAACAGCCTCTTTCATGGCAATTTCTAACCTTTCTTTTGAAGCGCGTGGGGAGTTTTTCAAAAGGACGTATCCAATGTTCATCTCGATCAATGGAATAAGATCTCTGAAATTCTCCTCTCGTGCGATCGAAAGCGCGGTTTCAAGTTCATCTATGGCTTCCTCATTTTCCATTTTTCGAAGATGCAAAATTCCAACGTAATTTCTTGCCATAACTTCAATTCTTCTTGCCATTTGCTCTTTGAAATTTTCAAGTGGATGAATGATTTGTTCGTATATCTTGTCGTAATCTTCACCATTTTTAACTAATTGCACGTATCTTCTGCACGTTTCTATGAATGGCGAGGTAGATTCTTCAGACAAAACCGGATCAAAGCCATTCATCGCCATGACCACTCCAAAATAAGCATTTCTGAAGGTTCTATTTCCAAAGACGTTGGCCCTTTTAAGATCATTTATCATGACTTCATACTCACCAAGCACTTTATGAAAAAAAGCCCTTGCAGATTCAACGGATTCGATGCTTCTGTCGGCTATTCTCGAAGCAGTATTCACAAGTTCGAGACCCAAATATGGTTTTTCGCCAGTCCTCATGAGTTCATGAGCCTTTAAAAGGTAGCAAGCGGCCGAAGACTTCGAGGGAATTTTTGGCATAACGTGCCATTTATCGTCTTCAAACTTCCACTTTCCTTCTCTTACCAACTTTGATATCGCGAAATTTTCGCCCTTAGAAATTTCAAAGAGCGCTTTGACATCACCTTCGAAAACAAAGTCAGAGGTAAAAAAGGTGTTGAAGAACCAATCCAGTTCTTTTGGAGAAATGACGGGAAATTCCACCCTTTTTCCGTCTTCAAAGTCGAAGATTGGATCGTGGATTGCTATGACTTTCAAGCCTTTTTTGAATTTAACAAATGCTTTGACAAAAGTTACCATCTCGACTGATTCGCCACAGTTGAAGATGTAAGTTTCGTTCTCTTCCGTTTTGAAAAAGAATGCGAGTGCGCTTGGATCGGCCGAATCAAAATTTAACCTGGGAGAAAATGTGGGATTTTCTTTCAAATGATCGATTATCTCTTCGATAGACGAAAAGGTTTGACCTTCTAAAAATTTTGAAAGGACACCACCATCGTTTATCGGGATGGTTATAAATCCTTTATCAGACTGAATTTTCTCAAGAATTGGCCCGTGTCTCCATACACCAATGGAAGGAAGAAAGAGCGGAGTTGAAGGAATGTCCAAATTCAAACTCTTCATGATTTCGAGAATCGCGGGAATACCTTCTTTAAAAACTTTCATCAAAAAAGGAGAAGCACCTTTAAAGGCTTGGGCAAAGGTTCTAATTGTCGTGAAAAAAGATGAAGGGTTTTCTATTCTTCCATTGACTACACTCACTTCTTCTTTAAAAGTTGGAATAACTATGATTTTTTCTTTTTTGACAAAAACATTCTTTGGATCAACGGGACCTATCGAGATGCCCTTTATGGCACCTTCGTAAACATCTTTAAAAAATTGGATAAATGCTTTTTCCGTTATATGAATAGGACGGTTCTCAACGTCCTCAAATGACAATTCTATATAACCGTCACAAAATTTGAACCCCTCAAATTTCGGAATGGCACTGCAATAAGATATCTTAGACAGCATATCTCTATTTTCAGGTCGATCTTTTATTCTAACAGTTGCCATTTTCTGCCCCCTTACTTCAATTTATCCTCCAATGATCGTAAAGTGACGGAGGGATTTTCTCCACAAAGTCATACTTGTTGCCATTTATCTCAATCCTATTTCCGTAATAAGGCGTCCTCGATCCGGACATCTGCCTGCATATGAAAAGATATTTTTTTGCCCTTGTAATTGCAACGTAGAAAATGCGTTCTTCTTCATCTATTTTTCCTTCTGATATGGCAAAAGCGGAGGGAAAATCGCCTGGATTGACGGAGATGATAAAGACCACATCCCATTCAAGTCCTTTTGCCCTATGAATGGTCGTAAGCGTAACGCTCTCTTCTTTGCCCTTTTCTCTTCTGTCTATGTCTATCTGTTCCGTTATGGCAAGATCTGTCAAAAAATCGTTTATGTTCTTGTACCTTCCGGCAATTTCGATGACTCTTTTTATGTCCATTTGCCTTTCAATTCTATCTTCAAAGGTGAAGGCTATGTAATCGGAGTAAAAGCTTTCAAAAACATGGTTTAGAGCATCGTCTGGCTTATCTTGAGGGGATATTTTTTTGAATATCTCCTCTATTTTGTCATATTTCTCGCCAAACCTTGATATGTGTTTTGCAAAATCAATTGGGTCTTTTTTGAACTCTTCGTCTGATACAACCTTTTCTATACTTTTCTTTCCAATTCCGTAAAAAAGCTGAAAAATTCTCATCCATGAGATCGAATCTCTTGGATTGACAAGCACTCTCAAAAATGAAAGCACATCTTTAACGTGCCTTGAATCGGTGAACTTAACACCAGATCGAACTGTAAATGGTATCTTTGATTTTGAAAGTTCAATTTGAAGATCCATTGATTGACTGTGATTTCTGTAAAGAACGGCTATCTGAAATGGAGAGATTCCTGAGTTGATGAATTCGTTTATCTTTTGCGAAACAAAAGCAGATTCCTCGAGAGAGTCCCACGTGCTCACTACAACGGGCCTTTCGAAATGCATTTTTACAGTCTTTAGAGTTTTCGAAAAAATGTTGTTAGGTATCATGGCATTGACAAGATCGACGATTTCAGGCGTGCTTCTGTAATTTGTCTGAATCTTGTAAACCTTCACACCATTTTCTTTTGACATTTCTATTATGTTTTCATACCTTGCGCCCCTAAAAGAGTAAATACTCTGCGCGTCATCTCCCACAACCATAAGGTTGCCATGAATTGAAGAGATTTTTTTTACGATATCGTATTGAATCTTGTTCGTGTCTTGAAATTCATCGACAAGTACCCATAAATAATTCGATCCTTCTTTTTCTCTAACGGATTTTATGTCAAGAAGATCGTTTGCGTAGACAAGTAAATCATCGTAATCCAAGGAAGACTGTTCGGCCTTTAGAATTTCGTATTTTTCTTTTATCTTGGTTATTTTATCCGAAAAATTGTGCAAATGGTAAAAATCTTCTTCAATTGTCCTCTCAACGCTTCTCTGCGTGTTTGCGGCCAGAGATATTATCTTTAAAACAACGGAGGGAGATGGAAATTTTTCGTTCTTTTCCACGTATTCATTTATGGCATGTTTGACAATCGTTAGGCTGTCTTCTTCATCCAATATGGAGAAATTGGCATCGAGTTTAAGCAATGAGGCATATTTTCTCAAAAGATAATTACACACGTGATGAAATGTGCCCGCCATCATGCCTTCAAGCGGGCTTTTCGATACCAACTGCGCCCTGTGAATCATCTCATTCGCCGCAGCCTTGGTAAAGGTAACGAGCAAGATTTGTCTTGGATCGACTCCTCTTGAAACCAAGTAGGCTATTTTGTGAGTTATGACCTTCGTTTTTCCAGAGCCTGGTCCTGCGATGACAATTGAAAAGCCTCCATCATCAAGGACGGCCATTCTTTGTTCCTCATCGAGCCCAACAAGTGCTTCATTTAATTTTCCACTTCCGTCATAACTTACGTTGTAAGTGGCATCAAACTTTTTCAATTCTCTCAACCACTCTTTTCTTTCCAAGCACGTAAATCGATTCAAATAAGCCTGGAGTTACCTTTTGGCCTAAAAGTGCAATCCTCAAAATTTGAAATAAATCCTTTCGAGGCATATTTACGGATATATCGCGAAGAGTTTTTTCAACACTCTCGACGGACCAATTATCAAGAGACTGTATGCGATCTTTGAAAATGGAAAGAAATTCTTCGATTCCATCTTTTTTTAAGATCGATTTGGATTCTTCATCAAGACTAACCTCTTCAAAAAATGGTCTTGCAAATTCGTAAAGCACCTTGAGGGTATTTACCTTTTGCCTGCATATGTCGAAAACATTTTTTGAATAATCGAGATCATCAAACCACTTAAGCGCTTCTGGATTTTCAGATAAAGCCCATGCTTTGAAATTATCTATGAGTTCTTCAACACTCATTTTTCTCATATGTTGACCATTTATCCATTCTATCTTTTTGTAATCGAAAACGGATGGCTTGTTGGACAAAGAGTACAGATCAAAGCTTTCGATCTTTTCAATGGGGTTGAAAACTTCCTCATTAACGTTCCATCCCAACAGAGAAAGATAATTTATGAATGCTATGTTTATTATGCCATAAGACCTGAAATAATTCACTGCAGTTGCGCCGTGCCTTTTACTCAACGGTGTTCTGTCTGGACCTAAAATAAGCGGTATATGCATGAATTCGGGCAATTCCCATTCAAGGGCTTTGTAAATCATGATCTGTTTTGGAGTGTTGGTAAGGTGATCTTCGCCTCTTATGACGTGAGATATCTTCATGAGATGATCGTCTACAACAACGGCAAAATTGTAAGTTGGAAAACCGTTGGATTTGGCTATGATCATGTCTTCAAAGGTTGAATTGTCAAATTCCATATCACCCTTTGCTATATCGTGAAAATACGTTTTTCCCTTTGGTACTTTGAAATTGACCGTTACACTTTTTCCATTTGATCTGTAATCGGCAGCTTCATCATGAGAATTAAACACTTTCACGATTTCTTTTGAATTACTGTCAGAATAAAGCGCGTAATAAGCACTTCCTCTGTCGATGAGTTCACGAAGGTAGATGTCGTAGATCCCCTTTTCAACCCTTTCAGTTTGTCTGTAAGGGCCATACAATCCACCTACATCCGGTCCTTCATCCCAATCGATTTTGCACCATCTTAAGTCCTCAATTATGCTCTCTTCAGACGCTTTAGAGGATCTTTCTGTATCCGTGTCTTCTATTCTAAGGATGAACTTTCCCTTTGCTTTCCTCGCGAACAACCACCCAAAAAGCGCTGTTCTCGCACCCCCAACGTGCAAAAAACCCGTTGGGCTCGGAGCAAACCTAACCCTTACTTCCATCTTTTCACCTTTTTCATCTTTTATATTTTATGATCTGTCTCAAAAGCACCTTTCTCTTTGAGATGTCTTCATCTTTTTCAACACCCTTCGGTGGAAAACCGTCTATCACACCCATGACACCGCGGCCTTGATTTGTGATGCCGACAACAATTTGAAGTGGGTTTGCAGTTGCCGCGTAGATGTTACAGACTTCCTGAAGAGATTTTATGGCATTCATAACGCTTATAGGATAAACACCGCGCATGATCACGACAAAAATGTGCCCTGCTCCTATGCGCTGAGCATTTTCTATGGCAATTTTTTCAAGTTCCTCATCATTGCCATCGTGCCTTACAAGGCAAACTCCCGATGCTTCGTTGAAGGCTATTCCAAATTTTGAATTTGGAGAAACGGTGGCCATGACTTCGTACAAGTCTTCTATCGTCTTTATGAAATGTGTTTGTCCCACGATTACGTTTGATTCATCTGGAATCGTAAGATCAACAACCTCGAAATTCACCATATTTTACCTCCATGGTATGAAAATCGCTATCGATACTCCCAACGCAAGAAATGGACCAAATGGAACGCGAGTTTTCCTATTTGCCTTTCGCGTTATCAACATTGGTAAAGAAAAGACTATGGCCGCTACGGATGCTATCAAGATGGCCCATACAATGGAAAATGGCACAAGATAAAGGGCTAATGCCGCAAAATATTCAACATCCCCAAATCCCATTCCCTGCTTTGAAACAAGATGTATTATCAAAAATACGCTAAAACCAATAGCCGCGCTTATGAGAGATAAAAGCACCTGTCCATTTACAATTGCCCATAAAATTCCACCAATTGCCGTCATTACAACCGCAAAATCTGGAATCATCATCATTTGAAGATCTATGGCAGTTATGATTATACCACCAGAGAAAAGCATCCACAAAGAGAGCATGGCCCAAATATTTGTTGCAAGAAAAGTTGCCAATAGGAACAACGCAGCAGTACTTCCTTCGATTAAAGGGTAGATTGGAGAAATTTTGGTTCCGCAATACCTACATTTTCCACCGAGAAAAAGGTAACTCAAAATTGGGATATTGTCTTTCCATGACAATTGGTGCTTGCACACGGGACAAAAAGATCTCTTCGGATTAATCAAAGAAATTTCTCTTGGAATTCTGTATATCAAAACGTTGTAAAAACTTCCCAGCACCAATCCAAAGATAACGCTTATTACACTCAATATCAGTTGATACCACACAGATTGAGTTCCTCTTGGCTAAGATTTGTCTCAAAAAGTTCTTTTTTGCCGTAATAGTACCAATCTTTTTGATTTTTAAATTCGTTCAATATCTTTTTAGCCTCATTGAAACGTCCTGTCTTTGCGTAAGGAACAACCAAAAGTATTTTGAAGTGAGAATCCGTTGGATATTTTTGAACGTGCTCTTCTACAACTCTTATGACCTCATCGTATCTTTCGTTTTTGAAAAGCACTTTAGCCCAAGGTTCTATGTCTCCTGGGTAATAAGGCATCATCTTTAATATCTCTTCTTCATAGTCTTTTGCCAAATCGTATTCTCCAAGTTGGTTGTAAAGTTCCATCAATTCGTACCTTGCAAGTATCGTTTTCTTGTCTTCGCTTATAAATCTCTTCAATATATCAATTGCGCTTCCTATCTTTCCCATTTTTCTGTAAGCGTCTGCTATCATGAAATACGCAAATTTATCGTAAGGAGTGTATTCAAGTTCTTTTTCCCACTCTTCTATTGCCCTTTCGTAATCTTCAAGATTGTAATAAGCCTGACCAAGTTCAGAGTAAGCCTCAGCGAGTGTGGGATCTATCTCTATAGCCGTTTTGAGAAATGAAATTCCTTCTTCTTGAGCACCTTTTTCTATCAAAAATGTGCCTTTCAATTCATAAGCCTTGGCATACATGGGCCATGTTTCTATCACGAAATCCATCAATTTTATGGCCTCATCAAGTTCCTCAGATTCCGCCTCATCTTGTGCGAGTTCGTAAAGACCGTCTGGGGTGGCATTTTTAAGTTCAAAAAGGTTAAGATCTAATTCTTTGAAATAATCTTTCATTTCTTCTGTAGAGATTGGAAGAAAAAGTGATCCAGAAATTTTACCAGTTTTGCTTTCGAGATTCTGTAACTTATGAACCCTTTCAATGAAGTCTTTATGAGTGCTTACATCTGCGGCAAAGGTTTCCCATGTACCTTCGTAAAAAAGATCCCTTATTAAAAAGAAAAACGGATCGAAAGAATCGATACCGTAATTCTGGCCTTCTATCTCTAAGATCAAAAGATTGTTCATACAGACCACGCCTCCTCCATTTCTGAAAATTTAAGTCTTAATTACTTATTCATGCTTATTATACACTGAGTTTTATCTTCCGTCAACATTTCGAGGGCATC
>JAVRKN010000048.1:0-9496 GCA_031962405.1 Athalassotoga sp.
CCTCTTTGCTGAAAATCAGGGTGCCTATCTTGCTGGATATCTCGCTGCAGCCATGTCAAAAACTGGCAAAGTTGGGTTTGTGGGCGGAATTCCAATACCACCGGTTGAAAGATATCAGTATGGCTACGAGGCCGGCATACAAACCTACAACGTTTTGAACGGTGCAAATGTCCAAGTTCTTTCTGGATACGTTGGAAGTTTTGACGATCCTGCGGCAGGTAAAGCAATGACGAATAGTCAATTTTCTGAGGGTGCAGACATAGTTTTTGCAGCGGCAGGACTTTCTGGACTTGGAACAATCGAGGCAGCCAAGGATGCTGGACCTGGTCACTTTGCGATAGGGGTGGATCAGGATCAAGATTATTTGGCACCAGGATACGTGCTTACGAGTGCCATGAAACGCGTTGATGTTGCTGTCTTTGATGGAATTCAGTCTGTTATCAACGGGACTTTCAAGGCTGGCACTGTCACGCTTACGCTAAAAGATAATGGTGTTGGAATAAGTCCTATGACTTACACAAAGCAACTCGTGCCCGCAAGCGTAATGCATCAAATAGAGGTCCTCAAGCAAGATGTTGCGAGTGGAAAAATAATAGTTCCAGCAACTGAAAAAGAATTACAGACATTTCAGGTACCTGCGATCCAATTTTAACGTTTTTTTTGATGTTGGCGGGAGAAGCCTCCCGCCATTTGTACTAACAGTATGGGAGGAAAGATGGATAAAAATGTAGATTATTCTGAATATGCAGTTGTGATGAAGGGAATTACAAAAAGATTTCCTGGAGTGCTTGCGAATGATCGCGTTGACCTTTTCGTTAAGAAAGGTGAAATCCATGCCATTGTCGGAGAAAATGGGGCAGGTAAAACCACTTTGATGAGTCAATTGTACGGACTCATAAGGCCAGATGAGGGAAAGATATACATAAACGGTGTTGAGACACAGATAAAAAATCCCAACGATGCGATAATGGCAAAGATAGGGATGGTTCATCAGCATTTCATGTTGGTGGACAGGCTAAGCGTTGTTGAGAACATAGTTTTAGGTCAAGAACCTGTCAGAGGGCCATTTTTTGCTTTGAACCAAGCAAGAAAAGAGATAAACGATCTGTCCAGAAAATTTGGATTGTTAGTTAATCCCGATTCGATAATAGAGGATATGTCAGTTGGCATGCAACAGAGAGTTGAGATAATAAAAGTACTTTATAGGGGCGCTGAAATACTTATCCTTGATGAGCCTACTGCTGTTTTGACTCCTCAAGAAACGGATGAATTGTTTGAAGTTTTGAAAAGTCTTAAGTCTCAAGGTAAAACGATCATATTCATAACTCATAAACTCAACGAAGTTATGGCCATAACTGAATCGGTTACGGTCATGAGGCTTGGAAAGGTTACAGGCGTTGTGAAAACATCTCAAACAAGCCCAAAAGAACTTGCAAATATGATGGTTGGAAGAGAAGTGTTACTTACCGTTGAAAAAAATTCAGCCCATCCGGGCAATGAAATATTACAGGTAAAAAATCTTGTGGTTAAGGAAAATAGGGGAATAGAGGCCGTCAGGGGCTTAAGTTTGACCGTAAGAAGTGGAGAGATTGTTGGAATCGCCGGCGTTGCAGGTAATGGTCAAACGGAACTTGCGGAAGCATTAACAGGTCTTAGAAAGGTCGAAAGCGGCAAGATAATCTTCAATGGGGAAGACATAACCAATTTTTCTTCTAAAAGAAGGCGTGAGATGGGAATTGGTCATATTCCAGAGGATAGGTTAAAACACGGCCTCATAAAAGCTTTCCCAATCTATTACAATTTCATTCTTGGAAAACATGACGATCCAAAATTTAGCGATGGAGTTTTTTTGAAGATTGCTGATATAAGGAAATTCTCAGAAGATCTTGTTAAAAGATTTGATGTGAGACCGTCAAATATAGATTTACTTGGCATGAATTTAAGTGGCGGAAATCAACAAAAAGTCATAGTGGCAAGGGAAATCGCTTTTGATCCACTTTTGATGATCGTTTCACAGCCAACAAGGGGACTTGATGTTGGTGCTATTGAATTCATACACAAAACTCTAATATCGATGCGTGACAAAGGGATAGGCATATTGCTGATATCCATGGAATTAGAAGAGATATTTTCTTTGAGCGATAGGATACTTACGATTTATGAGGGTCAAATTATGGGCGAGGTTAGGCCAGAAAAAACAACCACAGAGGAAGTTGGTTTGATGATGGCAGGTCACAGACTCGAAGACATACACGGGGAGGCGTAAGGCGGTGAATTGGAAAAAGTACATTCTAAATGAAAAGGTCATAATTTCTTTAATTTCAGTTCTTATATCTCTTGTGGTGGCAGCCATAGTCATGCTCATGATAGGGAAGAACCCGCTTGTGGCTTATGCCGCGCTTTTTTACGGTGCATTTGGAACGAAGGAAGCCATAATAGATAACCTCATGAAAGCCTCTCCATTGATTCTCACGGGTTTAGCCGTGGGCTTTGGATTTCGTGCAGGGCTTTTTAACATAGGTGCGAACGGTCAGGTCATCATCGGAGCGTTGCTTTCCGCTTACGTTGGTACGATGGTGGCTTCGTATCCATTTTTTCTTTCGATCCCCCTTGTCATGATTGCCGGAATGCTTGGTGGTGCTTTATGGGCCGCGATTGCAGGATGGCTCAAAGCTTACAGGGGTGCGCACGAAGTTATAACCACCATAATGCTCAATTACGTGGCCGTTTTCATAGCAAATTACGTTGTAAATGGCCCATTTCAGGCACCTGGAGGAGTCCCTAAATCTCCTGCCATAGCCTATTCTGCTCAATTTCCAAACATAGCGAGCGTAGGCGCAACGTCGTTGAGCACGATAATTTTTGTCTCTTTGGCCGCAATCGTTGTTATTTACGTGATAATTCAAAAAACCACAATAGGTTACGAAGTCAAAGCGGTTGGATTTAACCCCTATGCGGCAGAGTATGGTGGAATAAGCATAGGAAAGAATGTTGTACTTGCCATGGCAATAAGTGGAGCGTTAGCAGGTTTGGCCGGCACAACTCAAGTTGTCGGAGTTTATGGAAGGTACTTTGGGGCTTTGAGTGGAAGTATGGGCTTTGATGGAATAACGATTGCACTTATAGGTCAGAACGATCCAATTGGCATAGGGCTTGCGGCATTTCTGATCTCTTCAATAAGAACGGGATCTAATCAGATGCAAATTGCAGGCGTTCCAAAGGATATGGTAACGATCATTCAGGGCATAATCATCTTCCTTGTTGCCACAAATAGGATTATAAAAACTTTGAAGATAAGAAAAAGAAAAGAGGCTGTCGAATTATGAATGAATGGATTCAAGCCATCTTAAATGTCTTCACAAATCCAACATTTTATAAATCCACGCTTACCCAATCAACTCCCCTTATACTCGCAGCCTTGGGAGGCGTGTTCAGCGAAACGACAGGGGTTACCAATATAGCACTCGAAGGCATAATGCTGATGGGAGCCTTTGGAGGAGTGATGGGAAGTTACTTTACCGGCAATCCTTGGTACGGTCTTGCGCTTGGTACTTTTTTTGGCGTTGCCATGGCGGCCCTTCATGCGTGGGCATCTATAAAATACGGTGCCGATCAGATAATAAGTGGAACGGCTCTTATACTGCTTGCCCAAGGCATAACTGGCTTTGCCCTTGTTGAACTTTTTGGACAACCGGGATCAACGGATCTGGTTAGATCGATACCTCTTGTTGATCTTGGTGCTTTCAAACAGGTTCCATTTGTGGGAGCGATCTTTGGAAATCTTTCTCCTTTTGTCTACATCGCCTTTGCATCTGTTGCCTTTGGCTGGATTTTGATATACAAAACAAGGTTAGGTTTGAGAATGAGATCTGTGGGCAACAATCCTGAGGCTGCAGATACGTTGGGTGTAAACGTTTATAACGTTAGATATTTCGGAGTCCTAATGAGCGGTTTCTTTGCGGCCTTGGGAGGTGCCTATTTAAGTATAGGAGAACTTGGTCAATTCACCACGAATATGACAAATGGTCGTGGATTTATAGCGTTGGCAGCCATGATAATAGGAAATTGGAATCCAGTTGGTGCCATGTTGGCGTCTTTACTTTTTGGCAGTGCAACTGCCTTCAACAACCAACTTCAAAGTCAAAGTGTTTTGAATCTTTCAACAAATACACAGTACATTTTTGGCATGATTCCGTATATAATAACTTTGATAGTCGTTGGTGGCTTGATAGGAAGAAGCAGATCGCCAAGTGCCGATGGCATACCTTACATCAAGGAGTGATTTAATTGACAAGAGAAGAAGCGATATCTTTGGTAAAATCGCACGTTCAATCTAACAACCTTGTCAACCATATGATCGCAACTGGAGCGGTCATGAAAGCGCTGGCTCACAGGTTTGGAGAAGATGAAAACGAATGGGAAATTGCAGGCATACTTCACGATTACGATTATCCAGAAACGGATCATGATCCTGATCACCATGGTCTTTTGAGCGTTGAGATGTTGAAAAAATACGATTTGCCAAAAGAAGTTTACGACGCAATACTTGCGCACGCTGAAAAGAAACCGCTCGAAACCATGATAGAAAAGGCGCTTTACGTCGCTGATCCAACAACTGGCTTTATAACGGCCGCCGCCCTTATAAGATCAGACAAAAAACTCGAGCCTGTAGACTCGACTTTTCTCATGAAAAGGTTCAAGGAAAAATCTTTTGCAAAAGGCGCAAGCCGCGAACAGATGGCAATGTGCTCTGAACTTGGCCTTGGACTTGAAGAATATCTTAAAATGGCACTTGATGCCATGAAAAGTATTCATGAAGAAATAAATCTTTGAAAGGAAGATTTAAATGAATGGACTTTTGGAGAAGATAGAAAGTGAGATTTTAAGGGCAAGAAAATTCAAATTTGAAGCAAAAAAGATCGATATTCAAAAAGATAAACTCGCTCATATGATAGATCATACTTTGCTTTCTCCCGATGCCACATCATCGCAGATATCAAAATTGTGCAAAGAAGCCATTAAATACGGATTTTACTCCGTTTGCGTAAACTCATTCAGAGTTTCTGAAGTCTTTGATGAACTTAAAGGCAGCAACGTTAAAATTGCAAGTGTTGTGGCATTTCCCTTTGGTGCCGTACCGACTAAGATAAAGGCAGAAGAAACCAAATGGGCCATAGAACACGGTGCGGATGAGATCGATATGGTTGTGAACATCGGATTGCTTAAAGATTCAGAGTACGATGAGGTATACGATGATGTGAAATCTGTTGTCGAAGCCGCCAAAAATAGAGTTGTTAAGGTTATAATAGAAACGGCACTTTTAAACTTCGAAGAAAAGGTCGCGGCGTGCGTTATATCCAAAGAAAGCGGAGCGCATTTTGTCAAGACTTCAACTGGTTACTCGAAAGGCGGCGCTACGCCTGAAGATGTTGCGTTGATGAGGTTTGTAGTTGGAGAAAAAATGGGTGTGAAAGCCTCGGGAGGAATTCACACTTACGATGATGCCGTAAGAATGATCTCAGCGGGTGCAAATAGAATAGGCGCTTCGCATTCTGTTGAGATAATTGGAGGTGCAAAATGAATTTTCGTGATCAAAGGATCTCTGAATTCTTAGAAGCAGTCGCTTCAAAGTCGCCAACGCCTGGAGGAGGCGCGGTTGGGGCAATAGTTGCAGCTATGGGAACGGCTCTCGTTGAAATGGTTGCATCTCTTACCATAGGAAAAAAAGATTACGAGGACTATGAAGGCGAAATGGAAAGAGTTTTAAGCGAGGCATCTTACAGGAGAAAAAGATTTCTTGAATTGGCCGATTTAGATGCCAGTGCTTTTGATCAGGTTATGGATGCAATGAAATTACCGAAAGACACGGAAGATCAAAAGAAAGTCCGTACGGAGAAACTCCAAGAAGCTCTAAAGCATGCAAGTGAAATGCCTTATGAACTTGCAAGAGAGATATCAAAGGTGTGCCCTCTTGCAGAATTTGTAAACAAATATGGAAACAAAAATGCATTAAGCGATGCGAGGAGTGCCTCATGGCTTTTGAAGGCATCTTTTGAGATAGCCGTTTCAAATGTTGAAATAAACCTAAAACTCATAAAGGATGAAAAATTTGTTTCTAAAATGAGAGAATCTTTGAGTGCAATAAAGGGCATGGTAGATCAGTGCTTTAACGATTCAAATCTGGATAGATGATTTGTATGTTGTCCATAGAAATAGACGGTAAGAATTACCAGATTCCGGAAGGTAAAAATCTCCTTGAATTTCTTCTTGAGAATGGCTTCGATATTCCTCATCTTTGTTACCATCCCGCACTTAAAAGCATAGGTGCATGCCGTATGTGCGTCGTCGAGGTTGAAGGGTCTAAAAACCTTGTCACCTCTTGCACGGCCGAACTTAGAGATGGCATGAAGATAAAAACGAATTCTCCGCTTGTAGATGAAGCGAGAAAAGTGAACTTATCCCTTATACTCAAAGAACATCCAGATGATTGCATGACATGCGATCAAAATGGGAATTGCTCGCTCCAAGATTTGGCATACGAATATTTTCCAACTGGAAAACCATTATTTGGTTATCTCAAAGAAAAAAGATACGAAGTGGACGATTCGAGTGAATTTTTAGTCAGAGATTTGAACAAGTGCATAAGATGTCAATTGTGCGTCAGGGTTTGCGATGAAATAGAGGGCATGTCGATATATTCTATGGTCGAACGGGGGCACGAATCGTATCCGTCAACCTTTATGGATCTTCCGCTTGCAAAAACAGATTGCGTAAGTTGCGGTCAGTGCGCAACAGTTTGCCCAACAGGTGCCATCGTTGAGAAGCCATCGATTGGAAAAGCGCGTTGGAATGCCGTTGAAAAGGTTAAGACCACGTGTCTTTATTGCGGAGTTGGATGTCAGATAGACGTTTACTTCGACCCAAAGCGGAATGACATCGTGAGAATTAACGGTTCAACTGAAAATAAAGAAGTAAACGATGCAGTAGCAACCTGCGTAAAAGGCAAATTTGGTTACGGCTTTGTCAATCATCCAGACAGAATAAAGGAACCACTTATGAAAGTAGATGGAAAATTTCAAACGGTAAGTTGGGATCAAGCGTTGGATTACACGGCAAAAAAACTTTTTGAAATAAGAGACAAATATGGACCGGATTCCATTGCATTTTTGTCCTCAGCAAGGTGCACAAATGAGGAAAATTACCTGCTTCAAAAGATCGCACGCGCCATAATAGGAACAAATAACATTGACCACTGTGCAAGATTGTGTCACGCCTCCACTGTGGCAGGATTGAACATGACCTTTGGCGCTGGTGCCATGACGAATTCAATGGAAGACATAGAAAATGCCGAAGTAATAATTGTTGCAGGCACAAACACGACAGAAAATCATCCAGTTTACGGGTCTCGCGTTAAAAGGGCAGTTAAAAATGGTGCGAAGTTGATCGTCGTCGATCCGAGAAAAATAGAATTGGTAAATTATGCAACGCTATGGCTTAGAAATCTTCCAGGAACGGATCTTGCCATTTTTAACGGATTCTTGAACATAATCATAAATGAAAATCTTTTGGATGAAAAATTCATATCGGAAAGAACTGAAGGTTTTGAAGAGGTTGAAAAGGCCGTCAGAAAGTATACTCCAGATTACGTTTCGAAGATAACAGGCGTTGAGCCGTCAAAAATAATTGCCGCTGCCGAGATGTACGCAAAAGCAAGATCTGCCTCCATACTTTACGCCATGGGTATCACGCAACATGTGAGTGGTACCAAAAATGTCATATCGATAGCAAATCTTGCCATGGCCACTGGGAAAATTGGTAAACCCGGTTCAGGCGTAAATCCACTCAGAGGACAATCGAATGTGCAAGGTGCTGGAGATGTGGGATGCCTTCCAAACGTTTTACCAGGCAATCAATCAGTTTCGAGTGAAGATGCGAGAAAAAAATTTCAAGAAGCCTGGAATGTTATGAGTTTGCCAGATAAACCCGGTCTAACGAGTGTTGAGATGTTTAACGCAATGATAGATGGAAAGATAAAGGCGCTATTTGTCATGGGAGAAAACCCCGTTATGAGCCATCCCGATTCTTGTCATGCAAGGCGAGCCCTTGAAAATCTTGAATTTTTTGCCGATATGGATATATTCCCCAACGACACAACGGTGTATGCGAACGTGATTTTCCCCGCATCAAGCGGATTCGAAAAGGATGGAACGTTCACGAATACCGAAAGGAGAGTTCAAAGGGTTAGAAAGGTGCTTAACCCAATAGGAAATTCGAAACCTGATTGGATCATATTGAAAATGCTCATGAACAAAATGGGCTACAAGGCAGAATACAACCATCCATCTGAAATAATGGACGAAATAGCCTCTGTCTCGCCGATATACGCCGGCATTTCTTATGAAAGAATTGAAAAGCAAGGAATTCAATGGCCATGCCCATCAAAAAGCCACAATGGCACCGCTATTCTTCACAAAGAAAAATTTTCAACTCCAAATGGTCTTGGCAAATTCATACCAGTTGAATTCACCGATCCACCAGAGTTGCCAGATAAAGAGTATCCATTTTATCTTTCCACCGGAAGAATTCTTTACCATTATCACACGGGAACGATGACGAGACGCGTAAAAGTACTTGAAGACGCAAAGCCAAAGGTTGAAATAGAGATAAACCCACAAGATGCGGCAAAACTTGGAATTTCAACTGGAGATGTTGTGCGTGTGACATCTCGAAGAGGAATGATAGAAGGGCAAGCAAAAGTAACCGATAGATCGCAAAAAGGGTTGATCTTTATTCCATTCCATTACGCCGAAGCACCGGCAAATATTTTAACTTTGGCAGCGTTAGATCCGATCGCAAAGATTCCCACATTCAAAGTATCGGCGGTAAAAGTTGAGAAGATCAGAAGTGTTGGTTGAGATCATCGAAAGAGTTGAAATTGTAAAAACTCTTTTTGTACTCCTTGAAAATTTCTAATGCTTTTTCTTCGATTAAAAGCGAATTTTTGCATCTTGACACGAGATGCTTAAGAGAAGGATTTTCTCTGAGCATCTCTATTTTTATATCTGGCAGAATTTTATAAGAATAAAATGCATGCGTCACTTGATAAATTCCATCAACAACAGGGCATACTATGGAATAGCCGTTAATTTTTCTCAAAATGAAATCAACTACCTCTCTTCTAACGAAGGGCATATCACATGAAAGTAGGAAAACGCCTTTCTCTGAATTGGAAATGGCCGCTTCCAGCCCTGAGATGGGACCAAAACCCGATCTGAGATCTGAAATTGAATCTTCGATCTTATCATTTTTTCCAACAAAAAGTACCTTATCGAATAGATCTCCTATGGACTCCACTATCCAATCTATGGACCTTTTGCCATTTATCTTGTACGTGCATTTGTCAAGCCCAAATCTTTTAGATTTTCCACCAACCAGAATCGCCAAATTTACGTTCACAAATTGATTTTACACTAAATCTTTTTAATTCCAAATCCTC
>JAVRKN010000049.1:0-9395 GCA_031962405.1 Athalassotoga sp.
TAGCCTATAGCCTATGGCATATGGCAAATGGTTGGATTAAAAATTTAGTATAATACAACCAATGTGCTAAAATACATTTTGTAAATCACAAATTTAAAAGGAGATGAAGTGGGTTGTATATATTCGTAAATGGAAAGATTTTGGATTCTGAATTGCCTGCCGTCAAGGTATTTGATAGGGGAATGGTTTTCGGGGATGGACTTTACGATGTTATAAAATTTCAAGATGGTAATTTCATCTTTTTGGAAGATCACATAGAGCGTATGAAAAAAAGCGCTAATTTTTTTGGAATAAAGTTTCCTTACACTTTGGAAGAGATATTCGAAATAGGCCAGAAATTATCCACGATGAATAATTTAAAAGATGGAGAGCTTTATCTTCAACTCACGCGTGGCGTGGATGTAATAAGAGATCACATCTTTGAAGACGATTATGAACCCACTTTCATCGAAATAGTCCAGCCTGTAAGAAAAATGAATCCTGAAATATGGCAAGTTGGCGGTAAGGTTTTACTTCATCCAGATTTGCGTCATAAATTCTGTGAACATAAAACTACCGATTTACTGCCCAACGTGCTTGCCAAAAAATATGCGAGATCGAAGGGTGCTTACGAGGCCTTGATGTTTCGAGAGGATGAAAACGGCAAGTATGTAACAGAAGGTGCAAGTTCTTCATACATCTTCTTCGATGGAGAGAAAATAGTCGCTCCTAAAATAGAAAATATTTTGCCAGGCATAACAAGAATGAAGGTGTTATGGCTTGCCAAAGAAATGGATATGGAAATTGAAGAGCGTAGGGTCTATCTTGACGAGTTGATCAAAATGAAGGAAGTTATACTTTTAAGCACACTTTCGAGAGTCTTACCGATCGTCAAAGTAGAAAATCTTGAATTCAAAAAGGGTGAAATTGCCAGAAAACTTGATATGGCATTCAAAGATCTCCTTTCTTCGTATTTGAGCATAAAGTAGCGCTTTTTAGAATTAAAGAAGGGCTCTTTATTTGTTTTTGAGAGGCGATGATCCCGTTGATAGAGATTTCCGGTAAAAACTACCCAACCCTTTCTGACATGATTAAAGTTCCTGAAGATGAGAGAAATTCTGTCGATTATCTCGGCGCCCCTGGAGTATTTCTTGTGATTTCTTCAAGTGTTAAAAAATCGGGATCTGGTTTGAAATATTCAGATGCTTTGGTATCGGATAAAAGTTCAAGAATTAAAGCCAAAATATGGGGAGAGGTAAAAAACGGTGCTTTGCTTTTTGCAGATTATGAATACAGCAAAGATTACAAATCTTTTTCTTTGACTCCAATAAGCGTTATAGATGGAAACTCAAGGCCTGACTTGTTGGAAGTTATGATGCCCCATTTTGATGTTTCTGGTTACGTTGAGATTTTAGATTCAATGATAGAAAGCGTTGATTCTGAATATTTAAGGCAACTTTTGAAAATCGTCTTTGATAAAAACGGAGAAACTTATTCACTTTTTTTAAAGGCAACGGCTGCTTCTAACAATCATCACGTTGGTGTCGGCGGTCTTTTGTTCCACACAATTTCAGTCGCCAAACTCGCCCTTGATATCCTATCGAATTATCCACAGGCTGATAGAGACATGGTCTTAACAGGTGCCCTTTTACACGATATCGGTAAAATCTACACCTACACATCTGGCCCGTACTTTGAGTACACAGACGATGGTAAACTTGAAAATCACATCATCATAGGAATAAAAATCTTGACAAGAGCGATGGATAAGATACCAGATTTTCCCAAATCTCTCGAGATGGTTTTGCTTCACGTGATAACAAGCCATCACGGTGCGCTTGAATTCGGTTCTCCAGTTGTTCCAAAAATACCTGAAGCCATAATTGTGCACTTTGCAGACGAGATAGACGCAAAGATGCGCACGATAATAGACAGTTTAGATGTTATAGAAAACGGTTGGACTGACAAAAATCAATTTCTTGGGACAGAATTTTTTAAATGGAGGATATCATGATAAAAGCTTTTATGATCGATCTTGACGGAGTAGTCTACAAGGGAGATACCATCAGAGAAGGGGCAAAAGAATTTTTCGAGTACCTTAAAGCCCATTCTATACCTCATTGTGTTGTGACAAATCATTCAAGTTTTCACAGAAAATATTATTCTCAAAAGTTGAAACGTATGGGAATAGAAGTCCCAATGGATTATGTTGTCAGTACACCGTACGAAGTTGCCATGCACGTGAAAAGTTTAGGATATCACAAGGCTTTTGTCATAGGACGCCAAGGATTGATAGATGAACTCTTCGATGTTGGTTGTTACGTGACAGATGAACCAGATGTTGTGATAATTGGATACGATGAAAGGTACGATTTTCAAAAGATCACAAAAGCAATAAGATGGGTTTTAAACGGTAAGCCTCTATGGGTTGTCAATCCTGATAGATTGCTTCCAAAAGAAGATGGTTTCTATCCTGACTCTGGATCGCTTGCGGCACCTGTTGTTTACGCAACTAACGTTGACCCAATTTACTTTGGAAAGCCAAACACTCACATATTCGAAATGGCCCTTAACATAATGAAATCAAAGGCAGAAGAAACGGTGATGATAGGAGACACTTACGAAACAGACATAGTTGGAGCAAAAAGGGCTGGCATTAAATCCATATACATTGAAGGAATTCAATCCAATCCCAAAATAGAGTCAAAACCTGATTACACTTTCAGAAATCTCAAAGAGGTTTTGAATAAAATCGATGAAATATTGAGTGATGAAAGATGAAGTATATAGTTATAACAGGTGGAGTCATAAGTGGAATAGGAAAGGGTATAACGGCAGCCTCAATTGGTGCATCCCTTCAATCACATGGCTTAGAAATTGAGGTTTTAAAGATCGATCCATATCTCAACGTCGATGCTGGGACTATGAATCCTAATCAGCACGGTGAGGTCTTTGTCACAGATGATGGGTATGAGGCTGATCTTGACCTTGGTCATTATGAAAGATTTTTAAAGAGAGATATGACAAGATTTAACAACGTAACGGCCGGCCAGATTTATTCATCCGTTATTCAAAAAGAAAGATCAGGAGAATACCTCGGAGCGACCGTTCAAATGATTCCTCACGTTTCAAATGAGATAAAAGCAAGACTTTCAAAGCTCAAAGGCGATGTTGTACTCATAGAAATAGGAGGTACGGTTGGTGATATAGAATCGGAGATATTTCTTGAGTCGGTTAGGGAATTCTCCATGGACGTTGGACGCGAAAATTTCCTTTTTGTGCACGTAACTTACATTCCATATCTTAAAGTAACTAACGAATTCAAGACGAAACCAACGCAGAATTCTTTGCAACTTCTGAGAAGAGTGGGAATTTTACCAGATATCATCGTTTTAAGAAGCGAAAAAAGTTTGCCAGACTCAACAATCCAAAAAGTTTCGCTTTTTGGAGGCGTTAAGCCTGACTGCGTTTTTAGCCTTGAAGATGTTTCAAACATTTATTCTATTCCTCAAAAAATTCACGATGAGAAAATGGACACGATGATCATGAACAAGTTGCACATAAGTCCAACAAAAAACTTTGAATGGGTTTATCCTGAACCTTTAAACAAGACTAAGATTGCAATGGTTGGTAAATACCTTGCCACGGATGATGCCTACAAGTCCGTGCTTGAGAGTGTTTTCCTGTGTGGATACGAAAAACCAGAGATAATTGATTCGGAAGATCTTGAAGGGTTAACTCAATCTGAAATAAAAGATCGCCTCAAAGATTACGCTGGCATAATAATACCAGGAGGATTTGGCAAACGTGGCATAGAAGGCATGATAAATGCCATAAGATACGCAAGAGAAAATGATGTTCCTCTGCTTGGCTTATGCCTTGGAATGCAACTTATGACCGTGGAATACGCACGAAATGTTATCGGCTTGAATGGCGCCAATTCAACTGAATTCGATCCTCAGACTCCATATCCCATTGTAGACATGATGGAAGAGCAGAAAAGGCAGATGAAAATGGGGGGAACCATGCGACTTGGTGCGGCAGAAATAAAAATTGCTAAATGGAGTAGACTTTACGATATATATTCGAAAGAGACCGTGAAAGAAAGACACAGACATCGCTACGAGATAAACATATATGATTTCAGAAATATATTCAAAATGACAGATTCAGATCCATCTGATAGGCTTGCAATCTCTTCAATGTCGGAATTTGCCGAGAGTGTCGAATTGGCGGACAAAAGATTTTATCTCGGTGTTCAATTTCATCCTGAATATACCTCAAAGATAGGCGCACCTCATCCGATATTTCTTAATTTTTTGAAAGCGTGCGAAAATTAGCACAGAATCATCATATAAAAAGGACGTGGCGGTAACCACGTCCTTTTCTTTGATTTTAGATATTCTATGGTTTAAATTGAGACGCTTGATTTGTCGGAATTACAGGTGTTGCGGCAGAGACAGGAGATGAAGAGAAAGCTGATGAGGCCGCAACGCTTGCCTTTGTAGAGGAAGACGTTATGGCACTTTGAACCTGCGCTATAACCTGATCTATGCCTTGATAATTTGGATTCACAGCCTTTAATTGTTTTAAGTAAGTCAATTCTTCCTGGGGATTGTTTAAATCTTGCGCCATGCTTATGAGCGTCACAAGAGCACCTTGCTTTACAGAAGTTGATTGTCCAGTATAGGCAAGACTTTGTAATCCAGAAACCACATATGAGAACATCGAATTTATCTGTGCTCCGTAAGCTTGGTAAGCCTGCGGATTTGAAATTATGGGCTTAAGCAAGTTGTATTGATCTTGAAAGTAACTGAGTGCAACCTGCTGGTTTGACGGATCTAAAGTGTAAAGTTTGGAAACGGCAACCGTTGAATATGGAACAAGTTGATATATCGCTGTCAATACTTGCTTCATTTCATCGTTGATTTGAGAAACAAGCGTATTGTATTTGTCATATTGAGCGTTTATCTGCGCATCTGTCGTGTAACCTTGCTTCTTCAAAGTTTCAAGGGCTTTGTTGAAATTTATGGCAGTCTGTAAATCCGTCTGTTCGTTAAACAATTTGGTAAAATTCGTTCCAGTTGCGCTGTTCATTGCATTTTGTACCTCGTTGAGTTTTTGCTGGAGTACACTTACAGGTACGCCGATGTAAGTTGCGGGGAAACTACCAGCATTTGCGTGATAACTTAGAACGGCAGAATACTGATTGGTGAGATTCGTTTTGTAACTTTCAAGTGCCATTTCAAATAAGGCGAGCAATCTTGGATCGACAGATGTGTTGACAGTGGCTTGGCCCGATGGATAAATGTAGGATTTCATATTTTGTATGAATTGTTCGATTTTTGCCGTGTCTGTAGAAGGAATTGAATAAAACTCTTTAAAATACGGCAGGACTTGTCCTTCAAGTTGGTATGAAAAATCATTCTGCTTTTTGTAATTGTTCAGCCATTGAGTGAATTTTTGTTGTTTTACGTCGTTAACGAGTGTGTTGTAAATACTCGTTGCCTGAACAACTGAATCGAAATTATCGTAAAGTTTTTTTGCCTCAACGTTGATTATCTCCCAACTGCTACTCGTTTGAAGAGGACCTATTACCGAGCCTGGAGTCGCACTGAAAATTTGATTTGCAAGAGATCCAAGTTGTTGCCTTGTGAGCCATCCTATTTCTCCTCCTGTGGCAGCGGTTGTCGTGTCAAGAGAGTAATCTTTTGCGGCCTGACTAAAACTTAACTTGCCGGATTTTATGAGGCTTATAACTTTGTTTGCCGTTGCTTGAGAAGAAAGAGAGATATGGGCAATTTTAACTTGATCATAGGTATTCTCAATGGTTGCTTTATTTGTTTCGTAATAATTTTGAACATCAGACTTAGTTACGTTGACGACCACAGACATAACCTGCTGAGAGATCAAACTTTCTTCAACCTGAGGCCTTATGAAATTCTCAAAATTTTGAAGAGATCCATATTGCTGATTTATGTAATTAAGCGCTTGGGGATTAGATTTGTATTGATTTACTATGGAATTGATTTGGTTATCAACGTCTGTCTTAGAAACCGTTATGTTAGAATTTTTGGCAAAATAATTTATCACCTCTTGATTAACAAGGGTCTCTATCGTGTTTAATTCGAGTTGAGGTTCAACAAATAACGGGTCTGGATCCTGTCCGTAGGTGTTTTTGTAATTAGCATTTACATTCTGCATGTAATTGTTAAAATCTGTGGGCATTATCCAATAATTGTAGGAAAGCGGTGTTCCCCCCTTTGTTACGAGTGCTATTGCCTGAGACGGAGACGGTGCCTGATTTGCACTTTGCGCAGCACCACTTTGACCTCCTATGTAGGCTCCCACACTCCACCACACAACACCAATACCGAATGCTATAACTATTACCCAGATAACTATTGCGGTGTGTTTTCTCATCCACTCCATATTCTTTAAGCCACTCCTTCCTTTTGTTCGACGTGTTTCTTGTATTCAAGAAGCAACTTCAAAAGTTCCTCAAGGTTACCATTTTTCACCACGTCGGATAATATCATACCATTTTTTTGAAGATTTACAGAATGAATTTTTTTAAACTCAGAAAAATCAGCAAGGGTTTCCTTGTCTTGAAAGATGAGTTCTACGTTATTTCCGTGGGATGAAATTTTTACAATCTTGAGATTGCAGATCAAAACTCTTATTTTCGAATGGTTGAAAAGATTCTCTGCAGATTCAGGTATTTTGCCAAAACGATCGATGATTTCTTTCCTTATTTCATCGACCTCCTCGATAGTTTTTGCGTTGGCAAGCCTTCTGTATATCTTCATCCTTTCCATCGTGTCCTCTATGTAATCTTCTGGTAAAATTGATGACGGCAAAGAAATATCATAATCACAAGATTTCTCTTCGATCTTTTCCCCGCGCATTTTTCTTATCGTGTTATCGAGGATCTCTTTGTACATTTCGAGTCCTATTGCATCCACATGCCCATGTTGCTTTAAACCCAAAACTTCTCCAACACCGCGTATTTCCATATCTTTGAGTGCCAAATTCATCGAATTTCCAAGTTCATTGAACTCTTCTATGGCGTTAAGTCGCTTCATGACGATTTCTGATGGCTCTTTCGTGTACATGAAATATATGTAAGCCTTTCTCTCGGATCTCCCAACTCTACCTTTTATCTGATACAACTGAGACATTCCATACCTTTCCACATCATCGACTATCAAGGTGTTGGCATTTGGAATATCTACGCCATTCTCTATCACGCTTGTCGAAACAAGCACGTCTATCTTGCCATTGTAAAATCCCTTAACCGTTTCTTCGAACTGACGTTTCGACATCTTTCCATGAAGCGGGGCTATGGTAACTGATGGAAGCATCGATCTGAATTTGTCAAGGATCTTTTCCATATCCTCGATCCTGTTATGAAGGTAAAAAACCTGGCCACCTCTATTTATCTCCTTTAAAATTGCCATCGTCACTATCTTCTCATTCCATTTCGTCACGAAAATGCGCGGCGGAAGTCTTCCGATGGGCGGAGTGCTTATCACGGATATCTCTCTTATGCCAGAAAGGGCCATATGAAGAGTTCTTGGAATAGGCGTTGCCGATAGTGTAAGGACGTCCATATTCGTTTTGAGGGATTTCAAAAATTCTTTTTGTTTTGTCCCAAAACGTTGTTCTTCGTCTATTATTAAGAGACCTATGTCCTTAAAAGAAATTTTTTTCGAGAGTAAAGCATGAGTTCCTATGATAACGTCAATTTTGCCATTTGCAAGGGAATCCATGAAAGTTTTTTTCTGCGATTGAGTTGTTTGTGAGTAAATGAGTGCAACGTTAACGCCAAATGGTTCCATTCTTTTTTTGAAAGTTTCGTAATGTTGTCTTGCGAGAATAAGAGTTGGTGCGAGGACTGCTACCTGTTTACCGTTTACCACAGCCCTAAAAGCAGCCCTTAATGCAACTTCGGTTTTTCCAAAACCTGCATCTCCACAAATAAGCCTGTCCATGGGACGGATTGATTCCATATCTTCGAAGACCTCTTCAATGGCTTTCATCTGATCTGGCGTTTCAAGATAACCGAAACTTTTGGCAAAGGCATCTTCAAGTTCACGCTGTGGCATAAATGCAAAACCATTTGAATTTTCACGTATGGCATATAGTTTAACGAGATCTCTAACTTCTGCTTCTATATCTGATTTAGCCTGATCTTTGATTTTTTTCCATTCTTTTCCGTTTATATCTGAAAGAATGACGTCTCGAGAACCTATGTACTTTTTGACTTTTGCAAACTTCTCAACGGGAGTGTAAAGAATGGATCCGTTTCTGTATTCTATCTTAAGATACTCATGAGCACCATCTGTGTCTTTTATTATCTCTGTACCTCTATAAATGCCTATGCCATGATCCTCATGGACAACTGGATCACCAACTTCTATTTCTTGAATGTAATCGTAAAAATTTGATTCCTTCCTTGAAGGCACAAAGTTCGTCGATACCATGCCGGTTTTAAGTTCAACAACGTTATCTAAAGGCACTTTTATCGGTTGACGCGTAACGTGAATTATCTTCTTGTGATTTATCCTTTCAAAAGCAGCGTAGGCAAAAGATCTAAAAAGAGAGAACAAATTGGGATCGTAAAGATCCATGATTTCCTTTTCATACTCTTCAACGGACTTTTTACATTCGTCGATTTCATAAACGATCATGTATTCATCTTCTGGAATAAAATCCAACCCACATTGAGAATTTTTCCAAAAAAGCCCCATTAATCCATACAAATTCCTGACATTTTCCAGAAGATCAGGATAATTCTCAAGTCTTTTTTGGGCAAGCAAAAGCGATTCTTGATCATTTTTAATTTCACATGCAGGATAAACAATCGCAGAATCGATATTTCTCACACTCAACTGACTTTGAGGATCGAAAACTCTTATAGATTCGATATCTTCATCGAATGTCTCAATCCTTACAGCCCTTTGAACGGGTGAAAAAATGTCTATTATGTCGCCTCTTGTTGCGAATTCTCCAATGCTTCTGACGGTTAAAACCTTTGTGTATCCCAAATTAAAAAGTATTTCAGATATATTTGAAGGCATCTTCGATCCCACAGAAAAATTTAAACCGTCTTTTATAAATTCTTTTGGAGCGGTTTTTTTCAACATGGCCATGACATCGGCTATGACAATTTTTCCACTTATGATATCATGAAGCGCTTCTACTCTTGATGCAAGTTCATCTTTTATGGATTCAGCACTTTCAAATGGTAAAAGGTTAAGGTCTGAAAGTATAGTACTTTCGATTCCAAGTTCAGATAATTTCGAGTAAACATCTCTAACGATTCTGTGATTGGGAAGAACAACAACAGAACCTTTTCCAGATTTGAACAGCCTAAAAATAACGGAAACCAATCCAATAGTTCCAGATGAGTA
>JAVRKN010000050.1:0-9368 GCA_031962405.1 Athalassotoga sp.
TCCATAACTACTACAAGCGTTGGCAGAGGTGCTCCACCCTACGGTGCCATAATCATGGGGATTTTGATTTCGATAGTTCCACTCATACTTGCCTTTATATTCTTAAGAAGATACTGGCAATCCGGCCTGAGTTCCGGTGCGGTGAAAGGTTAAATTTGGAGGATTGAAATGAAAAATCATAACGAATGGAAAGACGATCCGGAATTATTTCGTATCAACCGAGAAGATGCGCATGCAACTTTGGTGCCTTACTCAGATCCAAAAGCGGCACTTGAAGATTTAAATAATCCACCCGAGAGGCGCGGAATTCGAGTTAATTCCAAGTATCTGAAATTATTGAATGGCAGATGGAAATTCCATCTTTCTAAAAATCCTTCTGAAAGGCCCGTTGATTTTTACAAAAATTCCTATGATGTAAGCAAATGGGATGAAATTAATGTGCCCGGAGAATGGCAGATGCAAGGCTATGATTATCCAATTTACACGAATATCATCTACCCTTGGACAGGATACGAGCAACCCGAGCCGCCTCACGCGCCAACAGTATACAATCCGGTAGGATCTTACAAGACAACCTTTTCAATTCCAAAGGAATGGAAAAATAGAGAAATCTTTATTTCATTTCAAGGCGTAGAATCGGCCTTTTACATTTGGGTAAATGGAAAATTTGTTGGATACAGCGAGGATAGCTTTACACCAGCCGAATTCGATATAACGAAATACGTAAAGAGTGGAGAGAATTCTTTAGCCGTTGAGGTTTACAGATGGTGCACTGGCAGTTGGCTCGAAGATCAGGACATGATTCGATTGAGCGGCATTGTAAGAGACGTCTTTATTTATGCAACTCCGAAAATTCACATGCGCGACTTTGAAGTTGTAACGGATCTCGATGAAAAATATGAGGACTCTGATTTGAAGATCAACGTGAAGGTTAGAAAGTACTCAGAAGATGCCAAAAACAATTTTTCGATAGAGGCAGAACTTTACGATCAAAATAACAAATCCATCTTCGGCCCCGTGAGTGTGAAAAAAAGATTCACATCTAAAGATGAGGTTGCGGTGGCATTTGAGCAAAAGGTTATAAATCCAAAAAAATGGTCTGCCGAGTATCCAAATCTCTATTTTCTCGTTCTAACTTTAAAAGATTCTAAAGGGAAGGTAATAGAGTCTGAAGGATGCAAAGTTGGTTTTCGCAAGTTTGAACTGAAAGATAATCTTATGAAGATAAATGGAAAGGTTATAAAATTCAAAGGCGTTGACAGGCATGAATTCGATCCACGAACTGGAAAGCACGTGCCAGCCGAGACGATGATAAAGGACATAACTTTAATGAAACAATTCAACATAAATGCCGTGAGAACTTCTCATTATCCAAACGATCCTTTGTGGCTTGATCTATGCGACGAATACGGAATTTACCTTATAGACGAAACGAACCTTGAGACCCACGGCGTAAGAGACACGGTACCAGCCAGCAACCCTCAATGGACAAATGCCTGCCTTGACAGAGTTCAAAGCATGGTTGAAAGAGATAAAAATCATCCGTCTGTTTTGATATGGTCTTTGGGAAATGAGGCCGGTCATGGGACAAATTTCAGACTTATGTCAGAATGGGTCCACATGAGAGATCAAACGCGACTTGTTCATTATGAAGGTGATAGTTCCGTTGCCGACATGACGAGTGAGATGTATTCGCCAGTTGAAAGAGTGGAAGAGTATGCCAAGTCAAACAATCCCAAACCTTACATTCTTTGCGAATACGCACACGCAATGGGAAACAGCAACGGCAATCTTTACAAATACTGGGATCTTTTCAGAAAGTATCCAAAGTTACAGGGAGGATTCATTTGGGATTGGGTAGACCAGGCAATATATGAGCCTATACCTTCTAAAACTTTTTCAAATTCCGAATCTTACAGCGGAGGGCATGGTGCTTTAGAGAAATCCTTCGCATCGCCAGCGAGTACAGATTCCGACGGGGCACATGCCGGAGATAAAATGTATCTTGCGTATGGTGGAGACTGGGGAGATAATCCCAACGATGGGGATTTCTGCGCCAACGGAATTGTGCTTGCCGATAGAACTCCAAAGCCACAGGCAGAAGAGGTGCGCTATATATACAGAAACATCGTTGTCAAACCCCTTAATCTTTTGAATGGAGAAGTTGAGATCTTCAACGAATATCTTTTCACAAATGTGAATGCCTTCAAATGTGAATGGGTTATCAAGGAAAACAACGAAGTCGTTAATTCTGGATATCTTGATATCGATGTGGGACCACTTGAAAGCAAAAAGGTCAGCATTCCTTATGGGAAAATACAAATTCACGCTGGATGTGAGTACTTTCTTGAAATGATCTTCACTCTTAAAGAAAAAAGCAAATGGGCACCTTGCGGTTATGAAGTGAGCCATGAGCAATTCAAAATACCCTTTGATGTGCCTGTGCTTCACGTTCAAAAACATGCTCCGGTAGAATTGGAATCATTTGATTCAGAAAAAAGCCTTATTTTAAAATCCAAAAATTTTGAAATTGTCTTTGATAAATCATCTGGCATTATGAACTCTTTGAAATTCAAAGACCGTGAATTCATTCTCTCGGGATTAAGGCCAAACTTTTGGAGGGCGCCAACAGACAACGATCATGGCAACAAAATGGAGGAAAGGCTTTCAACGTGGCGCGTTGGCTCAACGCAAAGGAAGATAAGAAATTTTGAATGGGAAAGAGTTGGAGAACAGATTAAAGTAAGCACAGAGTTCGTAATACAGACATCAAATCCTTCTCTTTGCAAAGTTGTTTACAACGTTGACGGTAATTGTGGAGTATCTGTCTTTTTTGAATTGATTCCCGGCGATGATCTGCCCGAAATACCAGTTGTAGGATTGGAAATGGTCATTCCAAAGGCTTTTGACAACTTGGCATGGTATGGCCGTGGTCCTCACGAAAATTATTGGGATAGAAAGAAATCGGCAAGGGTAGATCTTTACAAGTCTAAGGTAAAAGATCAATTTGTGAATTACATAAAGCCATCTGAAATGGGAAACAAAACAGACGTAAGATGGCTTACCCTAACCGATGACGAGGGCGTTGGATTGGTCTTCACGGGCGAGCCCACCTTTGAATTCAGTGCCTTGCATCACTCGATAGAAGATTTAGAAAGGGCAAAACATCCTTACGAACTGCCAACAAGAGATGAAATTTTTCTCCACATAAATTACGCTCAAATGGGGGTTGGCGGAGACAACAGTTGGGGCGCAAAGACGCATCCCGACTTCACACTTTACGCAAACAGGATTTACACTTATACTTTTAGATTCAAGACAATTTATGGAAGAGGTGGAAACTTTGAACTTGCTCGGTAAACCTTTGAATTATGGAGTTCAAAAATCAAGCGTCGATCATTTAGAAGTTACCATTTTAACCTCTCAGAAGGATGGATACGAGATAGAAATTGAGATCGAAAACACAAGTGATGAATCAAAATTCATCGAAGATTTGAAAATTGGTGAACTCGAGGTATCGCAAAATCTCTTCATGAACAATTACCAATCGTGGGGGCCATGCACGCTTTTAAGGCCTCAAGAGATAGGCAAGATCGTGAATGGATTGAATGTAAATTTTATAGCATCTCCAATTCCATGGGAATTCAAGGATGGAATAGTTTCTGATTATTTCATAGCAGACGATAAAATATTTGCCGGCTTTCTCTCATCAAAGATAACTCACCCGTACTTCAAATGGCACGATGGGATTGTGGATGTGAAGATCTACGTTGGGAAGCATTTAAAACCTCACGAAAAGATAAGAGTTGAAACTCTTTGGGTTAAAAACCTTTCCAACCTTGAAGAAACGCTTGAACTTTACGCAAAAAAAGTCGCAACTTTCAACGCTGTGAAAAAATCCAAACCTTTGTTCGGATGGGAATCATGGTACAGTTATTACCTAAACGTATCTCAGAAATCAATCGTTGAAGAATTGGAAAAGGCTTCCGAATTGAATATGAAGTACGAGGTTTTTCAAGTAGATGACGGTTATGAAAAGGACATAGGTGATTGGTTAGAAACAAATGAAAAATTTCCAGATGGTCTTGAATTCATTGCGAAAAAAATAAGAAATTCTAAGATGATGGCTGGCATATGGACGGCGCCCTTCAGCATCTCCGAAAGTTCTTCCATCTTCAAATATCACAAGGACTTTCTTGTCAAAGACGAAAATGGAATTCCAATTGTCGCGTACGAAAATTGGAATAAAAAGATATACGCTCTTGATACCTCAAATCCAGAGGCGCTCAACTGGTTGGGCGAGGTCTTTTCAACCCTAAAAGGATATGGGTATGAATTTTTCAAAATAGATTTTCTCTTTGCCGGAATGATCCCTGGCAAGCGATTTCTCGATGTGACGCCAGTTGAAGCGTACAGAATTGGGATGAAAAAGATCGCAGAGACGGTTGGAACTTCCCATCTTTTGGGATGCGGTGCACCTTTGCTGCCATCGATAGGCTACGTTGATTCGATGCGGGTAGGCGGCGATACGGCACCGGAGTGGAAAGGCGCACGTGAATCGATAAGAAATGCACTTACAAGGAATTTCATGAATGAATGGTGGATAAATGATCCAGATTGCATCATGGTAAGATCTTCAGAGACGAAGTTGACAAGTTCAGAAAGAATGATAAACGTGTACGTGCCAGCATTGCTTGACGGTCAATTTTTGGAAAGTGACTTTCTTGGTAAATTATCAGACGAAGATTTGCACATGTTGGCAAGTGCGATCAATTTTAGGAAGGGCAAATCAAAAGTTAGATTTTTGGACGAAGAAAAATACGCTATCATAACAAAAGGCGCTACAAATGGAGATCTCATATCATTTGTAAACCTTTCTGATTCTGAGTGTAAAGTTAAATTGGAGGATTACGCGAATTTGATCGATAAGAAGGCAGAAGAATTCTTTGTGCTTTACCCTTCAATGAAGCACGTGAAAGGCGAAGTGAAAATAGATCCTCATGCAATCGCAATCATCATGCACCGCGGGAAAAGAAATCTCAGGCGCGATGATGAAAAAGAGGATGACGGAAGAGATATACATTATTATTGGGGTGAAGAATATGATGGAACTAAGGCATAATCCCATAACGGATGAATGGATAATAATATCTTCTGAAACGCAAAAGAGGCCCGTACTTCCCCAAAAAGAAGCGTGCCCTTTGTGTCCTGGAGTACTTGAAATGAAGCACGATTACGATCTAACGGCCTTCGATAACAGGTATCCTGCCCTTAGGCTTGATCCACCGGAAATACAAAAAACAGATTCCATCTTTGAAAATGCCCCATCGTACGGGAAATGCGAAGTCATAATGTTCACATCTGACCACAATTCTTCGCTATCGAGAATGCCAATTGGTCAAATAGAAAAACTCGTCTACGTTTGGGAAGATAGAACGCGCGATCTTATGAAATACGAGAAGATAAAGTACATCTTTCCATTTGAAAACAGGGGAAAAGAGGTGGGCGCGTCTCAAATACACCCGCACGGCCAACTTTATGCCTTTCCCTTCATACCAAAAAGAATTCAATCCATGATAGAAGCGATGAACAAGTACAATGGATGTGCAATATGCGATGTTATAAAGGCTGAGGAAGGAAGTGAAAACATCGTTTACGATGGCGAGCATTTCGTCGCTCTCGTTCCATACTTTGCGAGATTTCCTTACGAAGTCCATGTCTACCCCAGAAGACACCTCTCTTTTTTCACTGAGATGACGCCATCAGAAAAGTTCGATTTAGCGGTCGCTTTAAAAGTTGTAACTTCCAAATACGACTCGCTTTTTGATCAAGAATTTCCATACATGATGGAGATTTTCCAATCACCTGTCAACCCGAAGATGGAGAAATTCCATTTCCACATAGAGTTCAATCCACCAAAAAGGGACAGGATAAACGTAAAATGGATGGCAAGCGTTGAAACTGGCACGTGGGCCTTCATAAACCCATTAACGCCTTCTGATGCCGCAAAAAGTTTGAAAAATGCCGCTTATTCGATATAACGGGAGATGATTACCTTGACATACACTTTCAGATCGCCAGGACGCATAAATTTGATAGGTGAGCACACAGATTACAACGGAGGGTACGTGCTTCCAGCCGCAATAGACAAGTACACGTATCTTACATTTCAAGAATCAGATCATTTCGAATCTTACACACACGATTTGAACAAAAGCGTCAAATTTTCGATCGATGGACAAAGGGAAAGGGACACATGGGCCAATTACGTTAAAGGTGCCATCTTTCATTTGACAAAATACGTCAAAAAACCTATTAAACCTTTTAAAATCGATGTTTCAAGTACGCTGCCCATAGGGGCAGGACTTTCGAGCTCTGCCTCTTTGATGGTCGGCATAATTTACGCGATATCAAAGATAGAAAGACTCGATCTTGACAGAGAGAGAATTGCCCAAATAGCGCACGAGGCGGAAAATGAATTCGTGGGCGTCAACTGTGGCATAATGGATCAATATGCAGTTGCCCTTGCGAAAAAGGATAACTTTCTTCTGATAGATGCCACAAGCGGCCTTTACGAGTACGTTTCTGCCACTGGATTTCCCAAGATTACAATCGTTGATTCTGGCGTCAAACATGAACTGGCAAGCGGAGGATACAACACGCGCAGGAATGAGTGCGCCCGCGCAACTGAAATAATGGGAATGCAATTCAGAGAAATAACGCTTGATCTCATAGAATCAAAGAGAAAAGATCTTGGAGAGAATGTTTACAAGAGGGCAAAACATGTCGTGGAAGAAAATCAAAGGGTATTGGATACGATAGCGGCCATAAAAGAGAAGGATTGGCAGAAAGTGGGAGAACTCGTCAAAAAATCCCATGAAAGTTTGAAAAATTTGTTTGAAGTTTCTACGGACGAGATAGATTTTCTCGTCGACAGGATAAACGCTTTGGAAGATGTCTACGGTGCCCGCATGATAGGCGGTGGATTTGGAGGAAGCATAATCGTCATCTCCAAATCAGACGTAAGTTTGCAATTAAAAGAAATAAGGGATGATTACAGGCATCAATTTGGAATTGAAATGAAATTTTATCCGGTTAAATTGTCAAGTGGCGTAAGAAAGATCACTCACTTTTAAACTTCTGTGCGCTTTCGTCTAAAATTTCTAACGCACTTTCAATTTTCTTTGTCAAATCTTTAAGATCTGCCATGATGTTTTTGCTTTCGTTCAAACTTCTTGAGATCGAATCGAGCAACGGAATCGCTTCCTCAAGAAGTTTTACTTTCTCTTGAAGGATCTTATTGTTCTGCGATCTTTCATCATCGTTAGATCCAAGAACTTTTGCCGTATCTTTAACTTCCTTCATCATTCGATCGAAGATGGTGCCGAAATTTTTGATCATCCCGATGATTTTCTCTCCATCACCAGAAAGACGTTCTAAAGATGATACGCTTGCTTCCATTTCCGAAATTGCTTTTTTGATCTTATCCTCAAGCGCTTTCATCTCAACTTTTATTTCTTCAGACAAAATGGCAGATTCATTTGCAAGTTTTTTCGCCTCTGATTCCAAAAAGGCAAATTCATTAGAGCCAGTCTTTGAAGATTTGATTGTGATGTTAAGGCTCAGCGTGTTTAACTGTCTTGAAATTGAATCTAATCTTTCCGCGAGGGGTGAAATGGAATTGTAGGATGCTTTTAATTCTTCAAGGCCTTTTAATTTCTTACCAATCTCATCTTTGGCAGCGTAAACTCCAAAAGCGAAATTGTCAATTTCTTTTTTAAGGTTAAACAATTCCCTTTCCGAATTATCCGATGATTTAAGAATGCTTTCAATTTTATTCATCGCCGATCTTTCGGATTCGTCTATTGAAAGTTTTTGGGCTATTTCTTTCAATTTTTCCACAGGCTCTTTCGTTAAATTTCTTGATTTATCAAAATCATCGCTTGCCTCTTTTATTATGGCTGAACCTTTATCTTCCAAGGCACCGATACTTTGAAGATCTGCTTTCATGCTTGAAATGGTCTGTTTAAGGTTAGCATCCGCTTTCTTCATATCATCGAGAATTTTTTCAAGATTTTCAAAATTTCTTTTGAAATCAAAGATAAAGAAGATCCCAAAGACGATTACGCATGCAATGGCCACAGACGCAACGATGAGCGTGATCGTCACCAAATAGCCAAAGGTAGTTGAAATCGGATCCGAAGAAATGTAAGCGATCGTGAAGGCATTTTTCGCGTTTGAATTCGCTTTTTGAAAGAGTGAAGATAAATTTGCGTTTATGGAGTTGAGATATTTTTTTGCATCTGACGTGATCGAATTGATAACAAGATCTCTTTGGCTTGATATTTTTTGGCTGTAATCATCTGCGCTTGCGGAAATGGATTGGATTTCATTTAGACTGTCCTGGGCATTCGTAACAAGAGTACCGAGTTGCTGGGAAAGGAAATAATATCTATCGAGCAAAAGATTAGCATAGAAGATGCCAACGGAATTAAATGATCCCATATTCATCTCAGTTTTTAGATTTTGAATGTAAGTTCTTATCAGCACAAGTTGCGTGTCTACGCTGTTTTGAGATGTTGCGAGATATATATTTTTGAGCGCAAGTTTCATCGAAGAGACCATGTTTTGTGCTTCAGATGTTCCCATCAAGATGGAAAGATCGTCAAGTAATTTTTCGGTATCGGCGATGTTAAGGTCACTTATGGGCAAAGCGGATATCTGCGCTTCCAACTTTTTCTGGATTAATTGAGATTTAGTGGCGGATTGCGAAAGATCATTTGCACTCGCGAATATGGTCGTAAAATTAGTTTCTACCGTTGCAACGATGGTCTTATTTAAAGTCATGAGATTGGCTATCTGATTTTCAAGTTGATCGTATCCATTTTTGGCATTTGAAAGATTTAATTGGGCAGTCTTTAGATGATTTTGATAACTCACAAGTGTTGCACTTTGAGCGAAGGCAAGATCACCAACTTCTTTTAATTTTTTGAGATCGTATGAAATTTGAGACGCTTCCTTTGAAGGGGATATTCCACCGAGGGTCGAAAGGGCGTTAGAAATCGATTCATCAAAGAGATTTTGGCTTGAAGTTGAATCTTTAGATAAACTGTTGACCATGGCAAAGGTGGCATTTGAGATATTGCCTTCCAGATTGGCCAATTGAATCGTCGAGTCATACGCATTTTGCGCCTCTTTGATAGAATTGTTGATCTTGATAAGCGAATTATGCAACTCAAAATTTGCATCATAAATGAAGACCGCAACGACACCCAAAGAAACAATCGTAATGATCATAAGAAGCGCTATCTTTGATCCAACCTTCATTTTATCCTCCGCCATAACCACCCACTAATCCCTAATCTCTA